>JAUVQU010000207.1 GCA_030597965.1 Cellvibrionaceae bacterium | reverse complement strand
TGGTCGTCATGGGGCTGCATGACGCCCAATATCCTGGCCGTATTCTCGACAGCGTTGCGCAAGAAGATAAAGAGCTGGAAGCAAGTCTGTTACGTCGCGTTCTCTACGTCGCCATGACGCGAGCCAAACAGAGCGTCACACTGGTTGGCTCCTTGCCGTTCTGTCGCTTTTTTGACGATGTGCCGGAAGAGCTATTTGATAGTATTTCATGATGATATTTTTCTCATGCCTCAAGGAAGAGAGGGCTGCAAGCGAGTTCTTGCTGATATTGCTTTAGTGTGAAGCGAGCTACTTAAAAAATGCTGGGTTGTCCTGGATCGTCGCCAGTACCTTAGCGGCAAGCCCCGTAGGGTTGCGGCGCTTGGTTTCCCAGCTTTTGATGGTGTCCACACTGGTTCCCATCGCTTCGGCAAATTCTACCTGGGAGACGTTTAGCTTGGTGCGGATAGCTTTCACATCAGCCACCTCATGGCGCGTGGTGCGGCTGGCCTGCGCTTTGCCTTGTTTAATCTCAACGGCTTCCTGAAGTGATGATTGCAGCTCGTCAAAAATGCTCATTTGGAAACCTCCCTCTTCAATTGGTAGGTCAGTGTTTTCAGTGCGGCCTTTTCAGCGGGCGTTAAGCTGTCCTTCACGCTCTTGGGGTAGGCCAGTATTAGGTAGATTCTCTCTGCTGTTGCCAAAAAGTAGATAACCTTGGCACCGCCCGTTCTTACCTTGGTTGCCCAGCGCCATGTGTATTTGACGAAGCCCTCCAATGCTCTGAATTGACTCACCTCTATAGAGGCTAGGCAACAAATGAGCATTGTAGTGTGTGTAAGCTGTTGTATTTGGCAATGATACTGAAGGCTGAGCCTGCGGCTGAAATTTGATCTGGCTCACCAACGACAGAGTAAGCGGCACGTGCCTTCTTGATGGCTGTAGCGCGTGCCTCTGTTGCATCTTAGCAACCGCTCGTTGAATATGGGTTGCCATTTAAACTCAACATTCAGGGCAAGCGCCATGCGTCTCACCCGGTTTACAGACTACTCAATACGTGTGTTGCTTTATCTTGCCGCGAAAGGTGAGGAACGCTCTACCATCCATGAAATCTCTGATACCTTCAACATTTCACGCAATCACTTGATGAAAGTCGTACAGGAACTTAGCCAAAAGCACTATGTGACTGCTATTCGAGGCAAGCATGGCGGCATTATACTAACCCGTGACCCTGCCACTATTAAGCTAGGTGAGCTAGTGCGCGAGATGGAGCACGACACAGCCTTAGTCGAGTGCTTTCAGGAAGAAAACGGCTGTATCATCACGCCTGCCTGCCGACTGAAACCGATTTTAAACGAAGCGTTGTCCGCTTTTTTTGATGTTCTTAATTGCTACACATTGGCGGATTTACTCGTCGACCGGCACCCCCAATTAGCAAAATTAATGCGTATTCCTGCGATTAGCGCTTAACGCTACCTCCAGTAGTAGCGTTTTTAATGCGTCTCACTTATTCCTACCGTCGGTGCATGCCACCATGAGTGGGTGCTTCTATGTCTTTTTTGTACGTCGGCACCGCAAAGGCGAGCTTCTGGTCTTCCAATTCGGTCTTAACTGACGATTTCGGCATATCCCATCTCTAACACCAGGCTATTACAGGGCGTTGAATCACTGGCTCGCCAACGGCATGGCACTCAAGCAGCGCTCATTCATTAGGGTTCCTATAGATTTGCTCGGCATGTCGTAGCATCTACTGCACGAAACAGAACACGACGCGATGACCGTACCCAAGACCTTCAATCAAATGTGGTTTAACTTAAGTAGGGCACCCCCAGGTGGCCTTGCCAACTCGAATCAGCTCCTTCATACGGTGGTCACGTTGGTGGGCGAAAGCCTAGAACCAGAGCGTTCCAGCTATGCTTAGCACTTCATCATCTACGCTTTTGAGCTAACTGAGCGGCTTCACTTATTGGGTTGATCATGACCCACGATGTTGGCGTTATGAGCCTGATTTTGTTAGCGGTCAAGGCTGGCGTTGGCCGGCTGGTCTCTGCTGACGGCGTCGGCGATGGAACTCTCTCATGGTGCTTGAGCAGAGGATCAATCGCGATGAAGGGTTGGTTTTTCCACGGCTGGGCATTAAGATGCATTTTAAATGAATCTTAAAGGGCATCCTAAGAGTGAGGTTTTATCCGTGCTAACTTATGCGCAAGAACAAATGATTGAGGCAACCGCTCCCGTTGTCGCTCAACATCTAGATGCCATCACTCAGCGTTTTTATCCGCTGATGTTCTCCCGCTATCCGGCAGTCAAGCCGCTTTTCAACGAGGTACACCAACAAAGTGGCGGACAACCCCGTGCATTAGCCAGCGCAGTGCTGGCGTATGTTCAGCTGCGTCATGAGCCAGCCAAAGCTCGCGCGACACTTGGCGTTGTTGTAAGTAAACACGTTTCGTTAGGAATCCAGCCAGATCAGTACCCCATTGTTGGCGAGTGTTTAATGGCAGCCATTGGTGAGGTGTTAGGTGACGCTGTCACACCCGCCATCGCCGATGCATGGAAGGCGCTTTATAACGAATTGGCGGCTCTTTTGATTAACCTTGAGCACAAGCGTTATCTTGAATTTGAGCAGCGTCCAGGTGGATGGAGTGGGACTCGTCGCTTCAAGATTGCGAGTGTCAAACAAGAAAGTGCTCTTATCCGTTCTTTTGTACTAGCACCTGAAGATGGTCAGCCTGTTGCCAACTATGAACCCGGCCAGTACATCGGTGTGCACCTAACCATCAACGGGGAAAGCGTTTACCGACATTACAGCCTTTCTGATCTTCCAAATAACCGCAGCTATAGAATTTCGATTAAGCGCGAAGAGCAGGGGCACGTCAGCCGTCATTTCCATGATGTCATGCAACAAGGCGACATTGTCGAGTTGTTACCTCCGGCAGGGGGTCTCACCCTGGTTGAAGGTGATGAGCCTCTACTGTTTGCCAGTGGTGGCGTCGGTCAAACACCTCTGCTGCCGATGGCAAGCTATGCATTGGCACTGGGACGAGAAGTCACCTATCTGCATGCGGCTTTGGATGCAAATCATGAAGCTTTTAAAAACGAAATAGAGGCCCTGAAAGTAAAATACCCACAACGGTTTAAAGCTATTCGAATTCATGAACGTGGAAATGCAGCTGATCATATTGGCCGTATTGATCGAGCATTGCTGGCCCACTATTTGCCGAAACGTAGTCCACGCTGTTATTTCGTCGGACCGCAGGGGTTTATGACGTCACTCGATCTCGCTTTAGCTGAACTAGGTGTAGAGGCAGATCGCCGACATTTTGAACATTTCGGTCCTTCTCGCCCGCTGGGTGTCGCTCAGGCGTAGCGGTGTCAAAGTGCCGCCTCAAGGCGGTGAGATTTATACCTGTTTAGGATTTGATCACAATCAACGCGACTTAAGGAATCATTGAGGACGTGATGAAAATTGCAAAAGGGTCACGACAGCTCAAGTGGTAGCAAGGATGGCTGCCACAAATTGATCGATGGGGCATGACCGAGTGGGATATCTAAGCAGGCCGCCATCGTAGATGAACGGTGGAAAGGATAGTGCTGGGTTGCAAGCTATTGCACTATTTTCACTATTAATCCATTAGCTGGAATGAGGAGTTTTCAACGAAAACTGACTGGGCTATCAGCGTGCCGTGATAAAACTCTAAGGTTGGCTAAATGTACTAAATACGTGCACCTTACGCTGTTGTTGGCATTACTAGACGGATGGCCAACAATACCAAGATGAGTACTCAGTATTCATAGTTTTTAGTGGTCAGCTCAATAGCCCATCGAGCCCCAGGTCTTTTGGTATCTTGCACCATATTTCTTCGAATCCATTCTTTCTGTTAACCAAATTTATTGAATATGGTTAACAGATTCTTATTGAAAAATTACAAAAGTCGTTGTGGCTGTGACTACTCTGATGCGTTCTGGGGAAATGAGAATTAATCTTGATGGGTGGGGCTGGTATCAGTAAGAAGCGTTAATTTTTTGATATATATCAAAAAAAGTCGTCTAGTATGAGGTAAAATGCATAATTGTCTTAGCTATTAGTAATTATTAAATACCAAAAAATTATAAAAAAACTCATAAAAATTTATTAGCCACCCGCTGAAGAGGTTCCTACCTGTGCGCTTGAACTTCCCCGTGACCCAAAACGAACTTCAGCTTGATGAAGCTGACCTGCTGATTTCACGTACCAACCTGCAGGGCAAAATTACCTATGGAGGCTCTGAAAAAGTCTCTGCCTTCAGCGATAATACGAACATCGTCAACTGCATAGGGTTCAGTGCTGCCATGGATCAGATCACCTTCTCCGAAGCCGAGTACCAGAACAAAAAGCGAAAGA
>JAUVQU010000176.1 GCA_030597965.1 Cellvibrionaceae bacterium | reverse complement strand
TTCCGCTTAATGAGCGGTTAACGGGCAAAAAATGCACAAAGAACGGGAAAATAGTGCCTAAATTTGCAATTTTTTATCAGCTCAAGTGAGCGTTGACGAATATCGGTAATTATTCAGACCTTCCCTATGCGAATCCTGCTTTCGTCAGGATTAGCGGTTTTACGTTGGATGAGCTCATTAATGCAGACCACAATCTTGTCCGACACCCTGATATGCCTCCTGCCGCCTTTGCAGATTTTTGGAGCACCATCAAGCAAGGACATGTATGGACCGGGTTGGTAAAAAATCGCTGTAAAAATGGCGACTATTATTGGGTGCGTGCGAGCGTGGTGCCTATTGAAGAAGAGGGCAGTGTTATTGGCTACGCCTCATTACGCGTTCGCCCGGAACGCCGAGACGTGGAGTTCGCAGAACGCATCTACGCCGACTGGCGAGAAGGCCGAGGTAAGCAGTATCGGTTGCACAGAGGACGTGTAATACGCAGGGGGCTCATTGCTTCCCTGAGCCGATTGGATGTGGTGTCGACAAAAGCGCATACATATTGGCTGACTGTGTTTTCATTTGCCAGTATTACGGCCCTGGCAACGCTTCAGAGTTCGCAAAGTAACGCAGCGCTTGTTTTATCAATCGCGTTCTTTATGGCGCTCACCGTAGCAGTACTTGGCGTGACGCAACAAAAAAGAGTATACAGAGCAATGCACGAATCAAAACGATTCGTGCTGCAAGTCGCTGCCGGTAATTTGACCGTGCAAGTCCCTCACCATGGCCAAGATGATATTGGACAGCTTATGGAGGCTCTTTCTTATATGAAAAAAGGGCTGGGTGGGATTGTAGAAGATGTTAATTCAGGAATTAATAAAGTACGACCGGCTGTGTCTGATATTCGCGTGAGTAATGAGGAAATTGGTTTACGCAGTGATGACCAAGCTGCCTCTGTTCAGCAGACGGCAGCCAGTACCGAAGAGCTGACCGCCACTGTGAAACAAAATGCGGATAATGCACATCAAGCCAGTATGCTCTCGCTCTCCAATGTTAAAGAGGTTGAGTCAGCTGGCTTGGCCATGAATCAAGTGGTTCAGCGCATGGCGGCAATTACAGCCAGTGCCCGGCAAATGAGCGAAATGGTGTCGACCATCGACGCGATTGCGTTCCAAACGAATATCCTGGCGCTAAACGCCTCGGTTGAGGCAGCTCGTGCGGGCGAACAAGGTCGTGGATTCGCTGTTGTTGCCGGTGAGGTGCGCAGTTTGGCAAATCGTTCATCAGAAGCTGCTAAGCATGTTCACCAGCTTATTAATGCCTCTAGAGAGGAGATCGACAAAGGCTCCAAAGTGGTATCCGAAACGGAATCAGCGATAAGTCGTGTCGTTGCAGCAAGTCGACAAGTAAATGACATCATGGAAGAAATCGCAGCTGCTTCCCAGGAGCAAAGTAACGGCATCGCGCAAATTGGTGATGCCATCAACCAGATGGAACAAAGCGTTCAGCATAGTGCACTACAAATGCAATCAACCAGTGCGGCGACAAAAGCTTTAGAGAATCAAACCTTACAGCTTTTCAATGCTATTCGTGCGTTCCGTACACATCCCACAGGTAGAGAATTAACCGCAGAAATCAATCTCACGTCTTCCAATCCTCAACTGACGATGGATACGCGTTCGACTAAATCGTTAGCGTCTGTCACGAGCAGTGATGATTGGATAGATTTTTCTGCTCATGAAAAGTAGCGAGCTGATCAAGGGGCTGATAGGCCTCGTGATCGACTATTTTTAACTCGCAATATAAGGCTTTACCTGTGTATAGAAACGACGAATCGACGCGCCGTATTTGGTACCAGCTGTCTTTTGCCGACGTCATGTGGCACTCGCCTGATGCCGTCATCCTAACCAGCGCAGATCTAGCTTTGCCAGGCCCACGCATCTTGTATGCGAATCCTGCGTTTTGTCAGATGACGGGATACTCTGTCGACGAATTAGTAGGCCAGACGCCACGCATTTTGCAAGGCGCTGAAACAGACCCCAGTGTATTGAAGGCCTTACGTGAGTCTTTAAAACGTAAGGAGACGTTTGTTGGTTCTACTATTAATTATCGGAAAGACGGGTCACCTTATCAGGTCGAGTGGAATATCACTCATGTACTAGATGAAACTAAAAATACAGAGTATTACGTTTCTATTCAGCGCGTTGTAAATGCTGAGTCTGCGCGGCTTAAGCATATGGAGGCTATTTTGAAGGCTGCACCCGTGGGCATGATGTTGACGGGACCTGGTGGCATTATTGAATCTGCTAATGGAATCGCTCAACAAGCTTTTGGCTACGTACCAGGCGCACTGATAGGATTGTCAGTCGATGATTTATTACCCCCAAAGATACGGGCTCAACACGCCCAGCATCGCCAAGACTTTGCACGTGAACCAAAAACTCGACTGATGATGCCTGAGCGTGAACTGATGGGGCAACGCCAAGATGGCACTCTGTTTCCTTTAGAAGTTGGCTTAGCTCCGATCAATATTGATGGTGTGCTGCATACACTTGCTTCTGTCAGTGATATCAGCGAGCGAAAAAAGATTGAGCAATCAATGGCATTTTCCGCTCAGCTACAAGCTTCGCTCGCGGCCTTTAGCCGTGCAGGGTTACAGGGCGCCACCATTGAGGAGCTTTATCAACAGGCGGTTGAGTTAGCTGTTACTCTTTTCGGTTTTACTTCAGCTGTTTTGATAAAGCTAGGAGAGTCAGACCATCAAGATACTATTGTCGCAGAGTCTAGCAGCAACCATATGCGCTGGCCTAATCAGCTGAGGTTGTCCAGTAGTGGGTTGGCACCGTTAGCGATTGGTCATGTAGAGTACACTATAGAAGAATTACCATTAACACTACGTAACACCTTAAAAGACTGGCCTCAGTTAACTCGGGCTCTTTGTGTGCCTGTTCAAGAGCCAGACCGTTGCTGGGGGGTGCTTTATACCTTTTATAGTGATAACGAATCTTTTAGTGATAGTCATCTCCAAGGCTTAGAAAGTCTTATCAACACACTATCCTCGGCTATACGTCGCGAACGTGATCAACAGTCCCGGGTGCAAGCAGTGCGTTTGCAAGCCATTGCAGGTGAAATGGCTGATTTAGGAGGGTGGCGTTACGATTCACATAGCCAAGTGCTCTACTGGTCAGACGAAGTGTGCTCCATACATGAAACCTCTCATAACTCTCAATTAACAATCGATGAGGCGTTGTCTTATTACATACCTGAATATAGAGAACGTATTAAGAAAGCCTTTTTTGAGTGTATAAGAGAAGGGGCATCTTTTGATGAAGAAGCAGAAATTCGCACATCAAAAGGTAATCGGCGGATCGTTCGAATCATTGGTGCTGCCATGGATAACGCTGGCAAGAAAGGTTTTAGCGTTCAAGGGGCTTTGCAAGACATTTCTAACCAGCGTCGGGTTGAAGAAAATCTTGCCCATAGTCAAAGGCAGTTTAGGCAGCTCGCGGAAGCTATGCCAACCATTGTTTGGACAGCAGATGCGGATGGTAGGCTCGATTACGCTAATCGACATTTTGAAAAGGCCACCGGTATTCATAATGATGCCTTACCAGCGGGCGGGTGGCTGAGTGCTTTGCACCCTGAAGATGTAGAGAGGTGTCAAAGAGTATGGAAAAATGCTGTTTTAAACCAACAGCAGTATCATATCGATTTTCGCATGTATAATAAAAATGAGAGCTTTTACCGTTGGTATAGAGTCAGTGCTGTCCCAGTTCGTGATGAATATGGCGATATATACAAATGGTATGGCAGCGCGCTAGATATTCATGATCGTAAAGTATTAGAAGATGAGCTTACGAACTCTGCTAATGCGTTAAATCGTACTCTTGAAAGTATCACAGATGGCTTCTTTACCTTAGATAGACAGTGGATGCTTCACTATTTCAATATTGAAGCAGAGCAGCTGTTGTCAAAGCCCCGGGACGCCGTATTGTATCAAGTTATTTGGGAGGTTTTTCCAGAGATTATTGGATCACAGATAGAGGCTGAGCTTTGTTATGCGATGGATAAACAAATAACACGACATTTCGAGTATTTTTCTAAAGACTTAGCTATGTGGCTTGAAATGCACATATATCCATCGGGTGATGGCTTATCTGTTTACTTTCGTGACGTAACTGATCGCAAAAGAAGTGAAGAGAAAATTGAGTTCTTAGCATTTCATGACACGCTGACGCATTTGCCGAATAGACAATTTTTCCAGCATCAGCTAGAGAGTATTATGGAGGTTCAATCTGATACGCACGCTTATGCAGGGGTAATGCTGATAGACTTGGACCATTTTAAAGTTCTCAACGACACATGGGGACATAATGTTGGCGATCAGCTACTGAAGGGAGTTGCACGTCGTCTGGAGACCCTTGCTGGACAAGGATTGCATGCTGCTCGACTGGGTGGGGATGAGTTTACTATTCTTCTTGACCACTTACCGGGTTCACGCGAAGAAGCTATTTGTGAGTTAGTTGCTCTGGCAGAGCGCATTCACATGGTACTGAATGAGCCATATGAAGCAGAAGCGCTTCATATTCACCGCACGTGTAGTATAGGTGTCACTTTAATTGAACCCTGTAAGGATAGTTCAAAAGAGATAATGAAGCGCCTAGACTTGGCGCTTTATGACGTTAAACATCGAAATCGCAATGCCGTAGGGCTATTTGATCCTGCCATGCAAGCGAGAGCGGATTTGCGAGCATGGCTCGATAGAAATATTCCAGCAGGCATCATAGCTAATGAATTTATCCCCTATTATCAACCAAAGATAAATAGTGAAGGACGCTGTATAGGGGCCGAGGCGTTGATCCGTTGGTTTCACCCCCAGAAAGGACTTATTTCACCGGGAGACTTCATACCTATCGCTGAAGAAATAGGGCTTATTGGAGTGCTTGGTAAGGAAGTCTTAAGAAAAGTATGTGTTCAAATGGCTGAGTGGAAAAAAATAGGGTTTCTTGAAAACTTGGAAGTGTCAGTCAATGTCAGCGCTTTACAATTTCAAGAAGATAGGGAGGCTCTGAAAAAGTCTCTGCCTTCAGCGATAATACGAACATCGTCAACTGCATAGGGTTCAGTGCTGCCATGGATCAGATCACCTTCTCCGAAGCCGAGTACCAGAACAAAAAGCGAAAGA
>JAUVQU010000155.1 GCA_030597965.1 Cellvibrionaceae bacterium | reverse complement strand
ATTTTGGTTTGAAATAATTTCCGCATCACTGAGCAAAGCGGCAACCTCGCCATAGCGATCTTCCAGGAGATCCAGTTTTTCTAGGATAGAAGCCTTCATTTAATTACAACTTAAATTAGTTAAATTAGTTAAATTAACTCTGATCGGGATCATTTGAGCCCGTTGAGTTTGAATATTGATTGAGCGCAAACAGCTTTTGTGACAAATCCATTAACTGACTATCGCCGGCCGCTCCCGCCTCTTTAATGCGAGTGGTCGGAGCGTGAATCAGCTTATTGGTAAGCCCGCGTGCCAATTGTTTCAATGCCTGCTCAGGACTTGCACCCGACTGTAAATTACGCAACGCTTTTTCTAACTCTTGATTTCTAATATTTTCCGACTGTTCCCTATAAGCGCGAATGGTTGCAACAGAATCGAGAGCTCGCAGGCTGCGCACATACCGCTCAACACCCGTCGCAATAATGCCATCCGCTTCTTGGGCGGCGCCCTCTCGGGAGCGACGGTTTTCGTCAATGACTTCACTTAAATCATCAACGCTGTAGAGGTACACATCATCTAACTCGCCGACCTCCGGCTCAATATCCCGCGGCACGGCGATATCAACCATGAACATGGGGCGATGCTTACGTTTTTTTAAGGCCGATTCCACGGCACCCTTACCCAGTAGAGGTAACTGACTGGCAGTAGAGGTAATCACCACATCGGCACGGTGTAACTGCTCTGGAATGTCGGCCAATAAAATGGCTTCCGCCGAGAATCGCTCGGCTAACTCGGCGGCGCGCTCTAATGTGCGGTTGGCGACAATAATCTGACCAATGCCCTGCTCACGCAAATGACGAGCTACCAACTCAATCGTTTCACCAGCACCTATCAGCAGCGCCGTATCCTGTTTTAAATCAGAAAAAATTTGACGAGCCAGACTGACCGCAGCATATGCCACCGAAACGGGGTTTTCCCCGATAGCGGTTTCAGTGCGCACGCGCTTGGCAACCGCAAAGACTTGCTGGAAAACGTCGTGTAAATAACGTCCCACAGTCCCCGCATCGCAAGCAACGCTGTATGCTGACTTAACCTGACCTAAAATTTGCGGTTCACCCAAGACCAGAGAATCCAAACCACAAGCCACTCGCATCATGTGCTCAGCTGCCTGCTTGCCATCGTGCCAATAGCGACTGGTATCCAATGCCACGACGGGCAATTGGTGATGCTCGGCCAACCATTGCTGAATTTGCCGGGCCGCCATATCTACCTCACCAGCAACTGTCTCACCAGCAACATGGGCATAGATTTCTGTGCGGTTGCAGGTTGATAAGATGATTGCCTCATCCACTAACGGTAGGGCACACAACTTCCCCAGAGCCTGCGTAACAGATTCCGGAGAAAAGGCCACCCTCTCTCGAATATCAAGACTGGCGGTGTTGTGATTAATGCCAAAGGCGAGCAACGTCATAAAATTAACTAGATTGGGGTGACCAAAAGGTCAGATTTTCCGGTTATCTCGGCAAGCAAGCAAGCTCTATATCACTTTTTTGCACCTATGATGACATTCACCAGAGACCATGATGTTTTGCGGCCTATTTTACATGACTTTCGGTCAACCTATACTCTGCCGCCACACACCGATAAGATAAGCATCTAAATGCTAGGTTTTAAAACACTATTCTTTAGGGCACTAAAGACAGCTTTTCGCTGTCGGATACTACGAACATTCAAACGTGATAACTCCATGACACAACGCGCTTTACTTATTTTTGCCTTCATCGGCTTATTACTACTACAGGGCTGCGCTCAAAATCCGCCGCTTGCCGATCGAGACTTATCTCCCCCAAAAGCGAAAGAAGAGCCGCTTCAGCCCTTTTCCATTGAAACGCTTTACGCGCTATTAGTGGCCGAAATAGCGGGGTCGCGTGAACACTAC
This sequence comes from Cellvibrionaceae bacterium, assembly GCA_030597965.1. Lineage (GTDB taxonomy): Bacteria > Pseudomonadota > Gammaproteobacteria > Pseudomonadales > Cellvibrionaceae > JAUVQU01. The sequence continues at coordinate 3,754 of JAUVQU010000155.1, read as the reverse complement.
GACGTTGCCCTCAGCAACTACACTCAACAGGCACACAAGACACGGGATGCAGGTGTTGCCGAGCGCGCTACGCACGTTGCCCGCTATCTCAACGCCAATGACACCATATTGGACAATGTATCCCTGTGGCTCGAATTGGATCCAGACAACCAAGAAGCACATTTCATCGCCGCAACCCAACAAGCTCAATCGGGAAACATCCCCAATGCTTTTGAACATATTGAAGCGCTATTAACGAGTGACAGCGCCCAATTAATACCCGCCTTGGCAGTACACGCCGCCAAGCTCAACGAAGCCGAGCGTCAGCCACTGATAGAACAATGTGAGGTATTACTACTAAGCCACCCAAACCAATCAGACTTAATGATTGCGCTGGGCCTGCTTTATCAACAGCAGAATCAGTCATCAAATGCATTAGGCATTACACAACGCGCACTGAAGACAGATCCCAATAAAATTCCGGCAATCATACTGGAAGCAAAACTCCTGGCTCAGCTAGAAAGGACCAATGAAGCCATAGCGCACCTTGGGCAAGCGGTGATACAGCATCCCGCAGACAAACGCCTGCGCCTGCAATACGCAAAGCTATTAACACAAAGCGATCTCGTCACCGCCCAGAAACAATTCAACATACTGGCAGATCAATCTCCAGAAGATGGCGACCTGATCTATTCTCTGGCTCTCATTGCCAATGAACGCGGCTTACTGGATGACGCAGAAAAGCACTTTAATCAACTGCTAGAACATGAGGAACATCTCAGCTCTGCACACTACCACCTAGGTAAAATACTGGAGGAAAAAGGGCAGCTCAAACAAGCGGTTAAGCATTTTGATCAAGTAGAACCAAGCCCAATGCTATTGCCGGCCATCGTTCAGAGCAGTGACATTCTCGCCCGCACCAACCAACTGGATACGCTGCACCAGCGCCTCAACAAGCAAAGAACCCGATTTCCCAGTCAAGCGGAACAGCTTTTCTTAATAGAAGCAGATATTCTGAATACACACGGACATACCAGCACCACGGCCGACATACTGACCAAAGCCTTGAATCAGTTCCCTGCCAGCACACAATTACTGTACAGCCGCGCCATGGTCAGTGAACAACTCAATAAAATGTCGCAATTAGAAAGTGATTTACGGGCAATACTCACCTATGAACCGAGCAATGCCAGTGCACTAAATGCTCTGGGCTACTCCTTAGCCAATCGCAATTTGCGCATAGACGAAGCCTATAAATTAATCACTCAGGCCTTAGCGGTCAGCCCGGATGACCCAGCGATTCTCGATAGTATGGGCTGGGTTCAGTACCGCATGGGCAACTTAAACGAAGCTCTTATCAGTCTACGCAAAGCGATGAGCAGCTTTCCAGATCATGAAATCGCTGCCCATCTGGGTGAAGTATTGTGGGTTAACGGCCAACAACAAGAAGCCGTTAACGTGTGGCAGCAAGGGTTAGAATTAACACCTGAGAGCAGTATCATTACAGAAGTCATGCAACGCCTAAACCCTACGCCATCAGAGTAAATTCATGAAATCTGCTCCGTCTTTCTTGGTGCCTATACTGCTAATAACGCTGCTCGCTGGCTGTGCCAGCCTACAACCGGAATACCAACCAGATACTAAAGTTCCTACAGCGCCGCCACTGCTCAACTGGGAAGCCTATGAGCAAACCCTGCGCAGCATTCAAAGCTGGCAGGTAAAGGGGAAAATAGGTGTGCGCGTACCCGACGATGCCATCAGCGCCAGCATTAACTGGCAGCAGTACCCAGAGCGTTATTCGATCTATCTTAGCGGGCCGCTAGGGCAAGGCAGCACTTGGATTCGCGGAGAAAACGGTCAAGTCACTTTAACCCGCGGCAACCAGGCAGCCCTATCGGCCTCCACACCTGAAGCGCTAATGCAGAATAATTTAGGCTGGTCGCTGCCTATTAGCGAGCTCCACTACTGGGTAAGAGGTATCTCCAGCCCCAACAGCCCTGTCATTACTAAACAGCACGGTGTTGATGGCGAACTGATCGCCCTTCAACAACAGGGTTGGACGCTTAATTTCGAGCGCTATCAAAATATAGGCTCCTGGTTTTTACCGGGCAAGCTCACGGCGCAGCAAGGCGATTTAAAACTCACACTGATTATTAAAGAGTGGAATTTACAGTGAGCAACACCTTAACCCTCACCTCTCCCGCCAAGCTCAATTTATTTTTGCACATCACCGGCCGCAGAAAAGACGGCTACCACAACCTGCAAACTTTATTTCAGATGCTGGATTACGGGGACACAATGACTTTTTCCCCAGGCCAAGACCGGAATATTGAGTTAACGCCAGTAATGCCCGGCATTCCCCATGAAGATAACCTCATCGTACGTGCAGCAAAATTACTGCAAGCGACCACCCACACCAACCAGGGTGCATCCATCCACATCACCAAAAATCTGCCTATGGGCGGTGGCATTGGCGGCGGCAGCAGCAATGCCGCCACCACGTTACTGGCACTGAATCAACTTTGGGGGACTCAGCTTAACCTGGATGAACTCGCCCAACTGGGCAGGAAACTTGGCGCCGATGTACCCGTATTTATTAAGGGGGATACTGCCTTTGCTGAAGGTATTGGCGAAAAATTGACGCCCATTGAGCTGCCTTCTCGCTGGTATCTGGTGCTGGCACCCAATTGTCATGTCTCAACAGCTGATATTTTTTGTCACAAAGATTTGACAAGGGACACTCCGATCATTAAAGTTGCGGCCATTCTTGAGCAGGGCAGAAAGAACGACTGCCAACCACTGGTTAGAACCCTTTTTCCAGAGGTAAATGAAGCACTGAACTGGCTTAGCCAGTATGGTGATGCTCAGATGACCGGAACAGGTGCTTGTGTATTTGCAGCGTTTGATTCCGAAGCAGAAGCAAATGATGTTTTGAAACAATTACCAGACCATCTAAACGGCTTTGTAGCTTCGGGTAATAACCGCTCAATTTGTCACAGAGAGCTATTCGGTAAGTAATTATTGGGGTGTAGCCAAGCGGTAAGGCAGCGGGTTTTGATCCCGTCATGCGTAGGTTCGAATCCTTCCACCCCAGCCATATTTAAAACCCTGCCTTTTGGCGGGGTTTTTTATTTGTGAGCCAGAGTGAGAACCCCGGCCGAATGAATTCGACCAACACCACAGCCTCAAGAACACATTTCACTCAAAAAACGTGAAAAAAACATCCAGCCACACATTTCTAGCGCACTTTTCACAGAAGATGGTGTACAATCTGCGCCCCTAATTAACCACCATCAGAGCACAGAAAGGTACCCTTCGTGGCTGACTTAATGGTCTTTACCGGGAATGCCAACCCTAAATTGGCTAAAGATATTGTCGATCGTCTTGGATTACCCATGGGCGATGCAACTGTCGGTAAGTTTTCTGATGGCGAAGTCACCGTAGAGCTGAACGAGAATGTTCGTGGCCGTGACGTGTTCGTACTGCAACCGACTTGCGCTCCCACCAATGACAACCTCATTGAGCTGATCGTTATGATCGACGCCCTTCGTCGCGCATCAGCAGGCCGCATAACCGCTGTGGTACCTTACTTCGGTTATGCCCGCCAAGATCGTCGTGTTCGCTCAGCTCGCGTACCAATCACCGCTAAAGTGGTTGCCGACATGATGGTTGGCGTTGGAGTAGATCGCGTACTGACGGTTGATTTACACGCAGAGCAGATTCAGGGCTTCTTTGATGTGCCGGTAGATAATGTTTACGGTTCACCCGTATTACT
>JAUVQU010000097.1 GCA_030597965.1 Cellvibrionaceae bacterium | reverse complement strand
GCTTCCGGGTTTGGGTTCTGACGACGCAGGTTGTCGTCTTTGTAGCCGTCCTCACCTTTAATAAAGCCAGCCGTTTCCTGATTGAGATTGCTAAAACTGAAAAGCGCCTGAGTGTCCCAGGTTTGAAGCGATCCATCGTGACGCAGCGTTATTTTTTGTTGATCAAAACCGGAATCGTCTTTATAGCCGCCGTCATGAGTCGTATTGATGTGGGCTTGGAAAATATCATCACCCATATTCCACTGGCCCGAATAGAGCTGCCGGTTATAGTCGTGAGGGCCAACACCCAGTGTCAATTGCTGACCCGCATCCGCTGCAGGCTTGCTCGATAAAATATTGATCATGCCGTGAAGGGCGTTGCTGCCGTAATGGGTGCTTCCCGGTCCGCGCACCACTTCAATGCCACCAGCCTGCTCTGAATTAAGCTCAAACAGTTGATTGACATTGCAGAAGCCATTAGCCCGTGAAGGCACACCATCTTCCATGACCAGAAAGGCAGCGCAGCTGCCAGCCCCGGTGAGCACGGGTGAGCGAATTGCGGTCAGGTGCTCCTGCCCATTGCCTCGATTTATCCAGACACCGGGTGCGCGCTGTAATATTTCGGAAATATGAGTGGCGCCAATGCCTTTTATTTGGTCGCCGGTTATCAGGGTGCTGTTATCGGCAAGTTCAAACTTTGGCGTGGGTTGTTGACGGGCGGTCACTAGCATTTCTGGAAGTGAGTCACTGGCAAAGGTAATTTGAGAAGCGCCTAACGCAATAAGAAGGCTGTATCGTACCGAGATATTCAATTTATTATTCCCAGAATTAGAGGGGGGTTAAGTTAATGCCGCCATGTTAATGTTGCGGCCAATATTAATACGAAGGTATTAATATTACAACTGATATTATAAGAATCTGCACGAACAGATTTCCGGAAATAATTGACCACCACACATAGCTTACGTGTGGTGTGGAAGTAAGTGGTGGTGCCCGGGTGCTCGCTCTCTGCAAGTTCTGGTATATTCAGGTCTTGGGAAGATACTGATCTGATTGAAAACAACCGTGTCGTAAGAGGCCTTCCGCTTGCAGGCCTGTTTTCTAAAATCGAGGCTTCAGTACAATATGGGCATATACTCATAATAAGGCCTTGAAAATTAACGGGATAAAAAATAATGAAAAATAAATATGCCTTGATAGGGCTGCCTCTATTGTTGTGCAGCTTAGGTGTGATAGCCGCTGATGCCTCAGAGCAGGATGTCCCAGACCTGCTTCTGTGGGGGGACACGCATGTCCATACTAATAACTCTATAGACGCTTTGATTTATAAAAACTTTACTATTGGCCCAGAGGAAGCCTACCGGTTCGCACGTGGTGAGCCCGTATTACATCCTCTTCATCAGTGGCGTGTACAGCTTGAAACCCCATTGGATTTCCTTGTTATTGCCGACCATGTTGAAGTGCTGGGTGTTGCCAAGGAGATTTATTTCCGAGGGCCGCAGTTTGAAGATCCCAGTATCGTAGATACGGTGAAAGGTTGGATAGCCCAGTTCTTTATTCGTCGTACAGCTGATGCAGTTCATGACTGGGAGCACCAGAACAAACTGGTGCCGGAAGTGGGGGATCCCATGGAAGAGATCAAGCAGCATAATCCCACGAAATTGCCAAATAAAGAGGCTTTAATCGAGACGACTTGGAACGATCATATTGCCGCAGCGGATGCGTACAATGAACCGGGTGTGTTCACCAGTTTCATCGGTTGGGAGTGGACATCAATTCCGGGTGGAGCGAACCTTCACCGAGTAGTGATTTCTACAGCGGATCAGGAAAAAGCCAGTCAGTTTAAACCCTTTGGTGCCAGCAGTAGCCCTTACCCAGAAGACCTCTGGAGCTGGATGGACGAGACAAGTGTAAAGCTGGATATGGATTTTCTGTCCATACCCCACAACTCCAATATTTCCAAGGGCCTGATGTTTGCTGAGCATGATATGCGTGGCCGGCCTCTTTCTAAGAGCTATCTTGAAAAGCGCGCGCGATGGGAAAAACTGGTTGAAGTTACCCAGGTTAAAGGGGACTCAGAAACGCATCCCGCGCTCTCTCCACGAGATGAGTTTGCCGACTTCGAAGAATTTCCATTCTATCTTCAGAAAAATAAGCAGGAATATATAGCTGCTCCGGGTGACTATGCTCGATCTGCCTTAAAAACAGGGCTCAAATACAGTCAGGAGCAGGGTATTAACCCGTTTGAATTCGGCATGATCGGCTCCACAGATTCTCATACCGGTTTGGCCACCGCCGAGGAAAAAAACTTCCATGGCAAGTTGGCGACGGAAGGAACACCAGCGGGTAAAACTATAGAAGGGGCACCAGAAGGTGCTATCACTGGCTGGTCCATGTCGGCCTCAGGGCTTGCTGCTGTCTGGTCTAAAGAGAATACCCGGGAAGCCATTTTTGATGCGATGAAACGGCGAGAAGTCTATGCCACGACGGGCTCCAGAATCGGTCTGCGTTTCTTTGCCGGCTGGGAACTGCAAAGCGATATCCTTGATCAGACAAACTTCGCAGAATTGGGTTACCAGCGGGGCGTGCCAATGGGTGGTGTTCTTAATCAGTCACAGGCTCATGGGGATACAGCACCCAGCTTTGCGATTGTGGCCACCCGCGATGTAAAAGAAGCGAACCTTGACCGTATACAGGTGATTAAAGGTTGGGTGGATGACGGCGGAGAGCTTTATGAGCAGGTTTATGATGTGGCGTGGTCCGGTGCTCGCGAGCCGGATGCGGCGGGAAAGTTACCTGCTGTTGGTAGCAGCGTCGACCTGAGAACGGGAAGAACATTAAATATCATTGGGGCTGAGGAGTTAAAAGTCTACTGGACAGATCCGGCATTCGATTCGCAGCAACCGGCCTTTTATTATGTGCGAGTGCTACAGATTCCAACGGTGCGCCACACCTATCTGGATGCCAGGGCTCTTGGGCTTGATGCTCCACCTGAGGGCGATACGCTAATTCAGGAAAGGGCCTACAGTTCCCCTGTTTGGTACTACCCGAAGAAATAAATTAATGGGCGATATTTGTGGTGGGATTATCTGTTTTAAATCTGTGTTTTAAGTGGAGTTACTTGTGGTTCGCTTTGTGCCAAGAGCGGGTAGCTGTTTGAAGCCTATAGATTTCATTAACTTAGTCGACTATCAATCATAATCACGCCCTTATTTTTTCCTGCCTACTAAGTTTCGTTAGCCAGGTTTGCTAAGCTAGCGTCTCTCCAGCATGGGTAGTCCTCAACATGACAGACACAGACACAGACCACACTAGCTACTATATTCTCAATCGTGAGTACTACAGTGAGTGCTTCGACGAATCGGCCAACACCGCTGCCAGCCTCAAAACATACCGTCAGGTCATACTCTTTATCATCGTGGCAGGCGTATTTTTTGTCATGGAAATCGAGGCCTATGTCGTCTGGTTTTTACTCTGCCTGGGCGGCGTCGAGCTGCTATCAATTCGCTATAAACGAAGCTGGTGGATTGCTCGCCAAATGCTCAGCCGCGCTGCGGGCGGTAAGGTTAATATTCGGATTGATGATCAAGGCATTTTTACCGACAGCACTTACCATCAGCAAGACATGCTCTGGAGCGACATTGCTGAGATCAGGGGTACCGAGAAAGGTTTTGTTATCACTCACAATAGTGGCACTAGTTATCTTTCTAGAAGTGGCCTGGATGAGGATGTTTTGGCTTTGTTGGTCGCCAAGGAAAAAGCGTTAGATGTTTAACCTGTACTGGCCTATTGATTCTTTTGCCCGCAAGGGGCCAATCCACAGATCGATCACTCAGTAACGCCTCAAACACTGGCGCCGCTTTGCTGGGTCCGAATGCTTTGATTTGCAGGGAAGAAATCCGGTCTTATTGTTACGTCTCTGCATTAAATAACACCGACAACTGATCAAATATTGAGCTATATCAACAAGGGTATCTTTAGTTATCATTACAATTAAGCTCCACCTTGGGGTGAGTAGTACGATTAGGGGTATTTTCGCTGTTGCTCTGGTATTATGAGCTATATTTATAGTCTGGGATTCCAGTGCGAATGTATTGCTCGTAGGCTTTTGTTTTCTCTTTTTGAGTTATAAAAAGTTTAATCCATGCATTGTATAAGTGGCCTAATCAGTAAAAAATTAAATTAATACTATTTGAAATCATGCTCAGGCATGAACAGATGTAACACTCTGCAAAAAGTTGACTCAGTAAAAATAGCGTGAGAAGGGAAATGTCAGTGGTAAATGAAAATGATCAAGCTGTGACGGTTACTAAAGAAAATAGCGTACAGGATATTGTATTTGACCTTAATGCACCGAATGGAAAAATACCCTGGAATGTTAGAGGTGATTACCCCTATGCAAAAAAGATGGGAACCTTGGAGTATGAACAGCAGAAGCATGAATTGCAGATAGAGCTGTTAAAAGCACAAAATTGGATCAAAGAGACTAAGCAGCGTGTCGTTATCCTATTTGAAGGTCGCGATGCAGCAGGTAAGGGTGGAACAATAAAACGTTTTATGGAGCACCTAAATCCTCGTGGTGCACATGTAATTGCATTGGAAAAGCCTAATGCTCGTGAGCGTAATCAATGGTACTTCCAGCGATATATCCAGCACCTACCTACTAAGGGTGAAATAATACTTTTTGACCGTTCCTGGTATAACCGCGCAGGGGTTGAAAAGGTAATGGATTTCTGTAGCGAGGAAGAACATCGGGACTTTTTGCGTCAAGCTCCAGAATTAGAGCGCATGCTGGTCAATAGCGGTATTATTTTGTACAAGTACTGGTTCTCGTCCAGTCGAGTTGAGCAATTCCGTCGTTTCAAATCCCGGCAAGATGATCCGCTCAAGCAATGGAAGTTGAGTCCTGTCGATATGGCCGCTCTGGAAAGATGGGATGATTACACCAATGCAAAAGATGCCATGATGTTTCATACTGATACGAACGATGCTCCATGGACCATCATTCGTTCTGACGATAAAAAACGTGGTCGGATTAATTGTATGCGTCATTTCTTGGCGGGCTTGGACTACCCAAATAAAGATCATGATGTTGTAGGGGTTCCCGATCCGTTAGTTGCAGGATCGAGACGCAGTATCTATGAGAAGCATGCATAAAAGCCCTTAAGTATTGGGCTGTGAGGATCAGGATATGAAAGAAAAGAAAAGGATGAATTCCCTAAAAAAGCTAATTAAGAAAAGTCAAAAAGATGTGAAAAAAACAACTGAAATAGCTAAAAAAGCGGCAGAAAAAGCCAAAAAATCTTTGATCAAAGCGAAAGAGGCTGAGGCTGCAGCTAATAGGGTAGAAAAGCAATTAAAGGATGCTCTGCGTGAGTTAAATGAAGCGCGGGCTAAAAAAGTAGCAAAAAAGAAAGCGGCTAAGAAAGCTATTCAGAAAAAGGCAAAAAAGAAATCCGCTAAGAAAAAATTGAAATTAAAATTGAAATTGCAGGATGCGAAAGTAGCGTCCGTAGACAATGCAGGCACAGCAGGAGTGTCGGAGCCTGTTTCAGCCAGCAAAGAACCTGCGCCGAAAATCGCCCAACCGCAACCCAAAAGATTATTTGAAACAAAGCCAGGTTCAGAAACGGTCTCCGGGGTTATTTCGGAAAATAAAAAGGTGGCGCCAGAGGCAGGAAAATCTTAGCCTGTATCAAAAAAGTTACCAGTTGCAGCATTTATAATTGTTTTTTATCAACGTTCGTTGATAAAAAACAGATTCCTTTTAAAATCCTATGATGATCTAACTAGAAAGGTAGAAACTACAATAATCACTAAACAATCAGCCTATAGTCTTAACCTCAAAGAAGCCATGAATCTACCTATTATAGAGGCTGCGGGAGGGCTTATTTGTAACCGCTCGCATCATATTCTGTTGATTTTCAAGCGGGGAAAATGGGATCTTCCCAAAGGTCGAATTGAGGGCGGCAGCAGTCGTGAGCTCACAGCATTGCGTGAGGTTGAGGAGGAGACAGGCCTGGCTGCCGATAAATTGTCCATAGAGCTAAAATTGGTTTCCACATGGCACTCTACTCGACATAACAAGGCCAAAGTTCTTAAGGAAACACACTGGTTTCTTATGATGTACGATGGCGATGACGATGATGTGTTTCCGCAGATTGAAGAGGGGATCATAGAGTGTCGGTGGGTGCATCCCAGCGATCTTCCAGGCTATCGCGGATTACTGCGTCCAAGAATCGACTATGTCATTGATTTTTGGCATGAAAATCTTGCCTATGTCCCAAGTAGATAAGACGGTTGTCTGCTTTGTTGAAAAATACCTCTTTCGGACGGCCCCACCTATCCCAATGCTTCAAATGGTTATTCGGCGATTCAAGCCCAGAGTCCCCAGCCGAGACTAATTACCCCAAAGCATGCCGCGACCATTAAAATCGGAATAGCCAAACGGCCTGCCCTTTCCGGGTTGGCCAGTCGTGCTTCACGTAGCGCGAAGAACGCCGCCACCACAATCAGTGCGACGGCGATGCTTGAAACCCATGGCATGGAAAGCAACGCAGCAGGCAGTTGCGTTGATCCGTCAGATAAATTAATCGCAGTGTCTGCTCCACGTGGATCGCGAAGCGCACCGGGTAGATAGCCACCCCAAGAAGTGAACTTTGCCACGCCCTTGGCCATGTGACCCGCAGCAATAACAACCACCAGCGGCAGCGCAAGTCGTCGCCATGCCTCTGATAATGTTTTTGCGGCGCCCGACACAAGAACCATCGTACCCAGCGCCAGCCAGAGTAATACCGGGAATACAAATAGGGTCCAGATACCCTTCACCCAACCATTACCTGGATCCAGGCCAAACACTGGCGCAATCTGTTTCGGTGTCCACAGGAAGGCTGTCTTTGCCGCTGCCCACTCAGTACACAGTTCGTAGGTCACAAAACCAGAAACCATCATGATGAACAGTAGCACCGGCCAGGCTACCAGCTCTTCGCGTGTATCGGCCGGATGGAACGGACGGCGCAACTGTAGTTGCATATTATCTGGTTCGCAGGCTTTAAGGCACTGACCGCAAACCAAGCAATCGCGGTTGCTGTCCAGCTTGGCGGGATTTAGCAGGCTGGGACAACTGCGACCCTGCCATTGAGTGCGATTGCAGTCCAGAGCACAGTGATGACCCGTGCAATCCGCGCATCGATTGGTGGATTCGTGCCGAATGGCTAGCATCCCACCACGCCCATAGGTAGCAAGGAGCATTCCGACGGGACAAAACCCCCGGCAAAACGCACGGTCTTTGAATACGAACCCTACAATCGCTGCGGTACTCAGTAATCCTATCAGGAAGAACGATGTGTAGGCCGGCACCCGGTGCAAGTGAGCGCCCGCCACGAGCATTTGAATCAAGACATACAACAGTAGGATTAATATCCCGGCCCGCAGCCAGGAGCCTAGCCTGGCTTGTCTGACACCAAGGCGTTGACTGATTCGTTCAGTGATATTCGCCACCAGTTCCATCGGGCAGATCGTGCACCACGCACGACCCAACAGAACGGCCACCCAAATCATTGCCGGCCACCACAGGCCCCAGACTATAAGTTGGGTAAGATGGGTCTTTGCGAATAGTTTGTCAGAGACACCTTCGGGTGCGAATTGTTGCCACGAGAGGGTGGCTAAAACGATAAATATAATAAGGGTGGCCGCTTGGAATACATATGGAAATCCAGCCCAGTGCACAAGGGCGCGGACCGGACGAAACTGCAGCAGGTTGATTGTCCCTCGGTTATGCAGCTCAGTCGCTGCGTCAGTCTTGTCTGTTTTTATAATGTCACTTTTTTGTGTATTCATAATTCGAATCCCGCCCTAAATCATACCTAAAGGCACTTTTTTCTGTAAAACCCTTAATTAAAAGTAAGTAACCATTCCTACGATCAATTAAGGCCTACTCGGGTGTTGAGGGTTGCAGTAATTACCCCCTTACCCTCGGTCATCCCGGCGCTCGTGTAGCTTAGTCCGATTATGGAAACAAGAAATACTGGCAACAGGCTGTAATCCATCTTCGAAGAAATGTCCACGAATAGACTTGCCAGAGCCCCAACCCCCTTGTGAATATTCTGGGAGCGATCCCCGACGTTTTTGTGCTTTGTTCATTCCTGCGTAGAACTAAAAAATAACAGATAAGTTGCCCTTTTAGATTGAGCTGTATCAACGTTGTACTTTTTGTTAACTTCCGCTCCGTATTACCAGCGATTACTTTATGGGGTCATGAACACTATAGAAAAAAGATAAGGGGAAAATGGTGTCCCCACAGGGCATAAACGACATAAAGGGTATAAAGGGCATAAAGGCCCGCCCAGATTTGAATCGGGGACTACCCCGAGAAATCCTTGGTTATTTCCCCCGCTTTTTCGATTATTTCAGATAGTGCGCCGCATCTAAATTAATCTGCCCAGTATGTGGTTCTGTTTTAGTTTAAATATGAACATTTAAATTTTTCACGTTTGGGAGTAGGGTTAACCAT
>JAUVQU010000145.1 GCA_030597965.1 Cellvibrionaceae bacterium | reverse complement strand
CGTGATTGGATAACCATGATATGGACGCCGGAATTGAAGGCTCATGAGGAAAATGATTACCATTTTAAACCGGCACTAACGGCTCGCTTTAAAATGACTTTTACAGAGTTGTAACCTTTATTGAGCTTGGAGAGTTATGAACTTCTAAGTTCATAACTCGTAAACTGCCTTATTTATCACCGCTCCCAAATGGAAAAATCCGAAAGGCTCCGGTTTTATAATCCTTAGGTAAATAGTCTTCGGGTATTTCCGGGCGGTTGCCATCGCGTAACCGGCTGATGTGCGGTGATGCGATTTCCACTCCTGCTGTGTGGAATACGTCAAAAATATTCTTGTGGAGATCAGAATAAATAACCCCCATGTTTTTAGGGGTGCGCGTGCTGGCATTTAATTCGTAGTGTACATAAAAATCATCGAGTTTTGTTTGCAGTACAAAGGGCTCGCTGTCTTTATCCACGCCTTCAGTTTTCTTTGCCGCTTCAATTAATAAGGTTTGAATTTTATCCCAGGGTTGATCGTAGCCAATGGTGACAGTGGTGTGCAGGGTAATGCCTGTTGTGTCCGCCTGGGTGCTGTAATTAATGATGTGGTTGTTGAGAACCATCAAATTGGGAATAGCGATATCCACATTTTTAATGGTGAGAACACGGGTAACAAACAGGGACCGCTCTACCACATCACCTTCAGCGTCGGCGATTTTCACACGGTCTCCGATGTTGAACGCTCGCATGTAGGTGAGCATAATGCCAGAAATTATATTGGCGACAGTGCCAGATGAGCCTAGGGACACTAAAACACCGAGGAAAATGGACACGCCTTGAAAGGCTGGAGAATCTGAGCCGGGAAAATAAGGGAAGGCAAGAATGATCATAAAAACCACTATGATCATTCGTACCAGCTTGTAAGTGGGTTGTGCCCACTCACTGTAAAAACCACTGATATGTATTTCTTCTTTTTCGATGCCCTCAAAAAAGTGCTGAGTGAGTCTTAGTAATATTTTAGCGGCGTAATATATGACCAATAAGAAAAATACATTGGGTAGATAGTTTGCAATACCAATAGCAACTGATTTTATTGCGCCCCAGAGTGATCCAAGTAATATGGTTGCGATGGATTGTGTGTCGGGAAAGTACAAAAATACGACGTTCAAACAGAGGTATAAAAATAGCAGGTTGATGGCGTAGGCCACGAGGTTCCAGCTGCGCAGAACAATACGAGTCACTTCCGCGCCGTTTAAAATTTCATGATTTTGAAATTTCAGGCTGCGAACTTTTAATTTTTGCCAACGCGCGATACGTCTCGCCAGACGGCGGTGAACGAACAAGGTGGTTTTGTACAAACAGTAATAAACCAGACCTGCGAGCAATACGACAATGATTTTTATGGCGGCGCTGTTATTGGCGTCGAGTCCCAGTTCCTCAAGGCTCAGCATGCGATGCTCCGTGATAGTGTATGTCTTTATTTTGGTCTCTATTATGCCTGTGTCTGCTGAAAGAGAAACCCCAGTTGTTGCTAAACTAATCATTCATTGGCTAGGGCGAGTACGGAACAGGGGGCTTATCTCTGTTAATAGAACCATTGCGGCCCAATGACTATTGAAATAATGCTTACTGAAGTAATTGATGGATAAGTTTAATCACAAATATTCTCTGTTATTCTGTAAGGCGTAGATGATCTTGTGGTTATTATGGCGTCAGCCGGTAGTGGAGTGTCCCTTTCTGCGGATGGATTCACTCATCGAGGCGGTCAGTTAGTCTACTTGGCTGGAGTGAACGGTTTGGCTAATAATACCAATGTTATTGAAGCGTTAATTGGCATTGTTGAGATTTCAAAGGTGAGAGTTCAAAGATTGGAGCAGATAAAACCGGCCGTTAAGAAAGATTGGTTACATGTGGATGAAGGACGTTAAATGAAGTTTTCGGAATTGAATCAACAGGATTTAAGGGCGGCAAAACGCTTGTTAGAAAACCCGGGCCTGGCAGCAAAGCTGACGGATACCATTGGCTCGCCTATTGAAAAAGGTTTTGAAATGTTGCCCGCCAGCTGGAATCAGGGATTGAATAAAGTTACTCAGACAGCTCTGACGTCGGCTTCCGATGCGGCAATTTTCACCATGAAAGATGTGCCAGGAGAAAAGTCCTCTAATCTCTGGCATAAGTTGGGTGTTGCCGTGTCAGGCGGTGTTGGTGGTTATTTTGGTGTGGCGGCCATGGCGGTTGAATTGCCGGTATCCACTACCATTATTTTACGCTCCATTGCAGATATTGCCCGCAGTGAAGGTGAATCCATTGCAGACCCGGAAACTCAAATGTCGTGTCTTGAGGTCTTTGCGTTTGGAGGGGCATCACCAGACGATGACGGTACTGAAACCGGTTATTTTGCGGTGCGTTCGGCCTTGGCTAAATCAATTACTGATGCCGCCGAGTATGTGGTGCGCAAAAAAACGGTGGATTCGAGTGCGCCGGTATTGGTTAAACTAGTCGCTAAAATAGCCGAGCGCTTTGGTGTGCAGGTAACCCAAAAAGCGGCTGCTCAAGCGATACCTGCAATTGGTGCGGCCGGTGGTGCGATAGTAAATACGTTGTTTATCGATCACTTTCAGGACATGGCGCGAGGGCACTTTACCGTGCGCCGTTTAGAGAAAGTCCATGGGGAAAAGAAAGTACGTAAACTGTATGATGCGATTACGTTTGAAGATTAAGCCTCTTTAATTAACGGTCCTTTAAATTAACGGAACCCCAGTATGTTAAAAGCGCTCTTCCTCGATATGGATGAAACCCTCTGCGATACCTTTAAAGCCAATCAGGTAGCGAAGCAAAAGATGGGTGAGGCTGTCGCTGCCAACTTTAACCTTGTAGATGGTCAAGGGTTTGCCGATGCCTATATAACAGGCATTTACCGCGAGTGGACAGAGGCTCAGCGCGCCCGCTATATGCCCATTATTGAGCAGCAAAGCGAGAGTGCGTTTCGGGTACAATTGATTCGTGACCTGTTGGCTGAGCGAGGTGTTAACCACGTCAGTGAAGAGGATGCGGTTGCTTTGCAGGATAAATTCGATGCGGATCGCATAGAAGCTTTTGATTTTTACCCAGGTATTACAGGCTTTTTAGCGGAGGCGCGTCAGTCATTAACCCTGGTGGTTATTACCAACGGCCCAATTTTTTCACAGGTGCCCAAGGTGGAAAGAATCAATCTGGCCGAGCACGTTGACCACATAATTATCGGCGGTGAAGAACTCGAGCAAAAACCAGCTGTGTCTATTTTTGAAAAGGCATTGCGTCTGGCGGGTTGTGAGGCCAATGAAGCGATTCATGTAGGTGACAGCCTGGCATCGGATATTGCCGGTGCACATAACAGTGGCATTACATCGGTATGGGTCCAGCACCAGCAACCTTTAGATGCAGAGTTAGGTATTAATCCTCATCATACCGTTATGCACCCTGACGAGATTCCAGAGCTCATTCGTAATTTACACAATCGTTAAACCCTTCCATTGTTGTGGAAAACTTTTAATGCAGTATGAGAGCTAAAAAGCTTTCGTGAAGAGGTTTTATGGATCCAATTTCGCAGGGTGTACTGGGTGCTGTTTTTGCTCAAACCAGAAGCCAGAAGAAAGACCTGGGTAAAGCCGCTGTCATTGGCGCGCTAGCCGCCATGACGCCCGATCTGGATGTGTTGATTAAGTCATCAATCGATCCATTATTAGCGCTAGACTACCACCGTCATTTTACTCACTCCTTGTTTTTTATTCCGTTCGGTGCCTTGTTGTGTAGCCTGGTGTTGTACCCGTTATTCGGGCGCCGCTGGGGGGTATCCTTTTGGCAAACCTTAACCTGGGCCACTATCGGCTACGCCACTCATGCACTGCTGGATGCCTGCACCTCTTACGGTACCCTGCTGCTTTGGCCGTTCAGTAATTACCGTGTTGCCTGGGATATTGTTTCTATCATTGATCCGTTATTCACTATTCCTCTTATTATCTTTGCGGTGATGGCTTCAATACAGCAGAGGTCGCGTTTGGCGGTATGTGCGGTGAGTTGGGTGTTTGTCTATCTTGGTATTGGTGTGATACAGCATGAACGAGCGATCGACGTCGGCAGAGAATTGGCGGCATCACGCGGACATGAAGTTATTCGACTGGAAGTTAAACCCAGCTTTGCGAATCTGGTGGTGTGGAAATCTATTTATGAAACGCCGGATCGTTTTTATGTCGACGGGGTAAGACCGGGTTTCGGGCAAGATAAGATCTGGGAGGGAGAAAGTATCGCAAAGCTGAATGCGGCACGAGATTTCCCCTGGCTGGATGCAGACACTCAGCAGGCAAAAGACATTGAGCGTTTTCGCTGGTTTTCGGCGGATTATCTGGCGCTGGACCCGCTGAATTCTCAGCGTATTGTTGATATTCGTTATTCCATGTTACCTAATGAGATAACGCCCATCTGGGGGATTGAGCTGTCGGCGTTGGCACACCCGGAACAGCATATTGTTTACACAGTGACTCGAAAAAGCTCAGAAGATGTACTGGATGAATTCCTGGCGATGATCTTTGATTAGAAGCATGAAGCTAGTCCGTGTTGACTATTTTATGTACAGTTTGTCTCGACATTTCAGCCACAACTCTCTATAGTGCGCGCCAATACAGACACCTCTTTTTTCAATAAGCCGCTATTTATAGCGGCTTATTTTTTATCTTCAGCTTTTTATCTTCAGGCTTTTTATTTACAGGAACACTCCTTTGATTACCACAGCAAACATCACCATGCAGTTTGGCGCTGAGCCTTTGTTCGAAAACATCTCGGCTCAATTTGGTCACGGCAATCGTTACGGTTTAATCGGCGCGAACGGCTGCGGTAAATCAACCTTCATGAAGATTCTTAGCGGAGAGCTGGTGCCAACATCGGGTAACTTTTCTATTACTCCTGGCTGTAAAGTGGGCACCTTGAATCAGGATCAGTTTGCCTTTGAAGAGTACAGTGTGGTCGACACCGTAATCATGGGCGATGTTGAGCTGTGGAAGATAAAGCAAGAGCGCGATCGTATATACAGCTTGCCTGAGATGTCTGAAGAAGACGGTATGAAGGTGGCTGAGCTTGAAGTTGAGTTTGCTGAAATGGATGGTTACAGCGCCGAGAGTCGTGCTGGAGATATTCTGCTGGAAGCCGGTATTACTGAGGCGCTTCACTTCGGTTTGATGGAACAGGTGGCCCCGGGTTACAAGGTGCGCGTATTGCTGGCGCAGGCGTTGTTTGCCAATCCTGACATCTTGTTGCTCGATGAGCCGACCAACAACCTGGATATTCACACCATTAATTGGTTGGCTGAGGTGCTGAACCAGCGCAAGGCCACCATGATTATCATTTCACACGACCGTCACTTTTTGAACTCAGTCTGTACCCATATGGCCGACATAGATTACGGTGAGCTGCGAATTTATCCCGGTAACTATGAAGCCTTTGTGGCAGCATCTGAATTGATCCGTGAACAACTGTTGATTGAGAACTCCAAAAAGAGCGCAGAAATCGACGAGCTGCAAGCGTTTGTTAATCGCTTCTCTGCCAACGCGTCTAAGGCTAAGCAGGCCAGTTCACGTGCCAAGAAGATGGATAAAATTAAGCTGGATGAAGTTAAGTCATCAAGTCGCATGACTCCGTCCATTAGTATGAAACAAGATAAAAAGTTGCACCGTCAGGCCTTGGTGCTGGAAGATTTGTCTCACGGCTTTGATGGCGAAACCTTGTTTACTGATGGCAATATCATTTTGGAAGCGGGAGCTAAACTGGCAATTATCGGTGAAAATGGTGCGGGTAAAAGTACTTTTTTACGTTGTCTGATGAATGAAGTGAAAGCCAATGTTGGTGTCATTAAGTGGTCTGAAAACGCTCAAGTGGGTTATTGCCCGCAGGACAGTACCGACGACTTTGATTGTGAGCTGAACCTGTTTGAGTGGATGTCCCAGTGGCGTACGCCTAAGCACGATGATCTGGCTGTACGAGGCATG
>JAUVQU010000188.1 GCA_030597965.1 Cellvibrionaceae bacterium | reverse complement strand
GGGTAACAAACAAGCGAAGCCAATGGCATCGGTTACAAATCCAGGCGTCAACAGCAAAGCGCCACCTATGGCCAGAAACAGGCCGGTAATCATTTCTTCGGCAGGGATTTGTCCCTGCTCCATACGCTGATTCGCCCGGGTTAAGGTTGAGAATCCCTGCCTCTTAAGCAGAGCTAATCCGACCATAGCGGTGAGAAGCACCAAGCCGATGGTCAAGGGCGCACCAATACGGCCACCGACTTCAATCAGCAGCCACATTTCCAATACGGGAGTAATAACAAACAGCAGTAATAACGGCATTAAAGCCTCTTAAAATTTTATGACGTTAAAAGATATGGGGGCCAATGATTTTTTTTCAACAAGCCAGTGGGATCACCACTGGTAGCCAATGCCTATCGTTATTTTTGTATCTTTCTTTTTGGCACCACCACTGGGCAGATTATCGTAGTCGTATTCCAGCTTATATTCAGAAAAAAGGCCGGAGGCGATAGGAACACTCAACCCTAAATCAGCTCCTGCAGACCAATCTTCACTGTCCTCCAATGAATACAAGTACTCACTAGCCAGCACTAAATTGGTATTAAATGGTAATGCGTACCTGAAATCTGATGCCAATCGTAAAGAGGCTCTCTCGTTGCTGGATTCCCAGTCTGGGCTCAGCAAATCATCCTCTGTAGGGTCATAATCTTCGCTTAACCAGTCAAGACCCGCCTCAACCGCCAGTGCACTGTCGGTCACCTCCCACACCTGAACTCCCACACCAATACCGTACTCGAGATACTGATCAATACGCTTAGGCTCATCAGCACCCAACTCCACATCGTTATAAAGGTACCAACGTTCATCAAAGAACCAGTCCAATCGGTAGGCCAGCTGGTATTGTTCATCCGCTGGAGCGCCGTCACTGGAGTCACTTTCATAATCAGCACCCAACCTATGGCGAAGATCATCTTGACGGAAGCTAACCTCTGCACTGATGTCCCAATCTTCATCCTTTTCATTCCCGGAAGAAAACACACCGGCCAAAGCAAACTTACCGCTGTAATCAACGATCTCCGCTAACGCCTTTGCATAGGGCTGTACAGACTCAACGGTAAGAAGCGATACGGACTCTGCTGGAGCATCTTCACACTGGTAGTGCAGCATTTCATCGCTGATGCCATTCACGGTACAGGCACGGGTTTCGCCGCGGAACTTAACCGTTTCATCAATTCGGATGTCAGCAATTTTACTCTTGAGTATATCCACATTTCCAAAAGATTCTGACGCCCAAACCAAAGTTTCACCTTGAATTTTGACCAGATCACCTTGTAATCGATCTCCATTCTTGAGGACAACCTCACCGGCAAATAGGTTAACAGAAAGCAAAACGCCAAGTAGAACGAGGTACAATTTTTGAACCATGACAGACACACCAACAGGACAGGGATTTATAGGGCGGCGATTCTATCATCACCAAGAGGTTTCAGTAATGTTAAACGTGGAGGGCTAGTCAGAAATGGACGCTGTCGCCTTATCGGCATGCCATACCTTTAAGGCTAAAATAATGGCCGGCACACCGGCTATAGCCGCATAAATAAAGAAGGTTTGATAATTGTAGGCATCCACCACAATACCCGAGAAGCCGCTCATGAATTTACCCGGCAGAGTCATCAGTGAGCTGAACAAGGCGTATTGAGTGGCGGTATAGGCGCGATTGGTCAACCCTGACAAATAAGCAATAAAGGCTGAACCTGCAAAGCCACCACTGAGATTATCAGCGCTGATGACCACCGTGAGCCAATTCAAATCGGGGCCAACACTGGCAAGATAGGAGAACAGGAGGTTCGTCGCCGCCACCATGATGGCACCCGCCAACAGCGGGCGATAAACACCGAAACGCACCACCATTAAGCCACCGATAAATGAGCCCAGGATGGTCATACCAAAACCAAAGACTTTGACGATGGAGGCAATCTCACTCTTGCTGAAACCCAGATCCAAATAAAACGGGTTAGCCATAATGCCCATGGTGATATCACTGAGACGGTAAAGACTAATAAACGCTAAAATCATGAGCGCAAAACGGCCATTACGCTTAAAGAAATCCACGAATGGAGCAACCAACGCCGATGAGAACCAAGCCTCCAATCGTTCCAAAAGAGTCTGCGGCTGATGATGCAATACCTTTTCTACCAACTCATGCTCCAGATCTTCTGTATCAGCACTTATTGATCTCTCCGGCTCTCTAGCGACAAATACCGTCAGCACCCCCACCAGCATGAAGCCGATCATGCTCAAATATGCCACCTGCCAGGAAAAGGCATCGGCTAAAAATAAGGCACCGCCGCCGGCCACTAATAAAGCGGTGCGATAGCCAAAGATATAGGTAGCCGACATGGCTCCTTGGTATTCAACCACCGCCGACTCAATACGAAAGGCATCAATTGCCACATCCTGAGTGGCAGAAGAAAACGCCACTAATACAGCAAACGCAGCCAAGCTGGTTAATTGCGTTTGCGGGTCACAGCCAACCATACCCATCAGCCCCAGCATCACCCCGAACTGGCCGAGCAGCATCCAGCTGCGCCTTTGCCCCAGTGTATCTGTTAACCAGGGTAATTTAAGACGATCAATAACCGGAGCCCAAAGCACTTTAATGGAGTAGGTGATTCCGACCCAACCAAAGAAGCCAATAGCTGTTCGACTAACGTCCGCATCACGCAGCCAGGCACTTAGGGTCGAAAACACCAGCAGCAGTGGCAGACCTGCCGCAAAACCCAAGAAAAACATAGTGATTACAGGGCGCTGGGTATAAACGAGGAGGGCTTGGCGCCAGGATATTGGGGCGTTATTCATAATTATTTCTTAAAGGAAATTAAACCGTACATTAACTGATTAAAAAGGAGGTCACATCCACTTACCTTGGGCCAGCCTAACAACTTAGGGCACCTACTATAACCACATGGACGTTAGCAGTCGCTGCAACTGCTGACGAATCTGCAATGCGCCGGTATGGCCGGGCACAGACAAGGCTTCATATTGCAAACGCTGCACACTGCCGGCGATCAACTCGGCATCGAACTGTGCATCCTCGGACCCCATCGCTGCGCATATACCGGATATTTCATCTATAAACGGTTGGCGTAATTCAAACGCGATCTGGCGAAAACTTTCAGGCAAATGAATATCAAAGAAAAAAGTCATCTCCACCACAAGGCCTTGGGATCGACTTTCCACCTGCTGGGCGACAAAATCGCACCAACTGGTTACTGCGGCCATAACCCACTGCCGCTGCTGTTCGTGATCGCCCTGCTCTCGGCACTCCGAGACTTTAGCAGCAATATCACGCAACTGATCCAAAGTGGGTCGCACTTCGCCGTGAAGCTGGGATTTATGTAACCGGAAGGCTTCAAGCAATAATGCCTGAAGATCTTTAAAGTAGTAGGTCGTCAGTGACAGACTAACACCTGCCTCTTTAGCTATCGCGCGGTGACTGGCCGCATAGTAACCACTGGCTGCAATAACTCGTAGCGTTGCTTCTAAAATACTAAGGCGAGTCCTTTCGCCTTTTGTTAAGACAGGGAGCTCAGTAGCCTTTGCTTCAGTAAGCATAGTCTCGCCGACCATAGATTTGATAGCAACAACCTCAGACACGCAATTTCCAGTTCATCAATAGATTCGAATTAGCCAAAAAGCGATAACACAGCAAGAACACAGAGCCACAATACCAACGTGCGAGACAATAGGGGTAACAAAGCCTCGACCTCTTGTTCAGTCACCTGCTCCAGCACCAGTTCCTCGCCATTCAAATTCAGTGCACCGTGAACATAGTGCTCCATAATTTCATCGGTTGGCCGGTCAGTACACATCAAGCACTCTTTCCAGCGCTTGAAACAACCCACAAAATTACCCGTCAATGCAAAGCTTAACCCCAGCACACGCACAACCGGCCACTCAAGTAACCAAGTCAATCGAGCAGCAGCTAATTGTGCACCATCAGATGAGACTTCATCTTTCATACTGAGAGCAGCAAGACGATACAACAGCGCACCAACAGGGCCGAGAATGGCGAACCAGAAAATGGCTGCAAACATGCGTTCAAAGCCGCGGTAACCAGCCTGACGAAGAACACGACGATGTAAAGCATTCCAATCCTCTACTTCGTCCACCTGCATCCCCAAACGTGTGGCGTATTCAGCCGCAGCGACATTATCACTACGATGATATGCCTCAGCGTAGCCTTTGACCCACTCTGTAAAGTCTCCTCGCCCCAAGGAATACAACAAAACAGGCAAGGCAATACACATCTGCAGGAATAAAGAAAAAGACAGCACCTCCAACAGGACATACAGTGCCAACACCGGCACCAACACCCGCAATGACACCTGGACTTCACCACCCGCTGAACCCGACAAAGAATCGGCCATTTTTGACCAAGAGCGATACCACTGATCTCTGTGTGCCCAGTCGCCGAAGCCCCAGTATTGGACTATGCAAAAAGCCAATGCGATAACCACGAACGTCATATTGTCACCTTGTAATCATCCAATTTTAAACGATCTTATTAGTATCTTTGAGCGCATTACGGTAACGCGGCCAATCAAACACTTCACCCGGATCGGTCTTGCGCTCTGGGGCTATATCACTGTGCCCCACAATGCGATCCCGCGTAATAGCCGGATAACGCTGAATCAGCGTGCGACTTAACATCGCTAAACTCGCGTATTGCTCATCAGTATAAGCGTCCGTATCGGGTCCCTCCAGCTCTATACCTATGGAGAAGTCATTACAATTCTCAACGCACTGAAATTTGGAGTGGCCCGCATGCCAGGCCCTCATTTCAGTGCCTACGAATTGCGTCACAGCACCTAGACGATCGATCAAAAAGTGAGAGGAAACCTCAAGGTCGGCAATTTCTTTAAAGTAAGGGTG
>JAUVQU010000243.1 GCA_030597965.1 Cellvibrionaceae bacterium | reverse complement strand
TATAGCCGCTCCAGCGGCAGAGTGGGTACCGTGCTGGTGACTTCTGGTCCAGGTGCGACCAATGCCATTACTGGTATTGCGACGGCTCACATGGACTCTATTCCTATGGTTATTATTTCTGGTCAGGTTCTTGCTGAAAAAATTGGCGAGGATGCGTTCCAGGAAACGGACATGATGGGTATCTCACGCCCGATCGTGAAGCACAGCTTTATGGTCAAGCACGCCTCTGAAATACCAGAGATTGTCAAAAAGGCTTATTACATAGCGTCAACGGGTCGACCTGGCCCAGTTGTTATTGATGTGCCTAAAAGTACAGTGAATCCGGCAGAGCTTTTCCCTTTCGAATATCCGAAGAAGGTTAAGTTGCGTTCTTATGCGCCTGCGGTTCGTGGTCACAGCGGCCAGATCAAGAAAGCGGTTCAGTTGTTATTGGAAGCCAAGCGCCCAGTCATCTATTCCGGTGGCGGTGTTGTTCAGGGTGAAGGCAGTGAGCTGCTAAGAACTTTAGCGCGCCAATTAAATTTCCCTGTCACAAGTACGCTGATGGGGCTGGGTGCCTTCCCGGGTAGCGATGATCAGTTCTTGGGTATGTTGGGTATGCACGGTACTTTTGAAGCCAATACTGCCATGCATCACAGTGATGTGATCCTGTGTGTCGGTGCGCGCTTCGATGATCGCGTAACCAATACGCCGAACAAGTTCTGCCCGAACGCCAAGATTGTGCATATCGATATCGATCCGGCGTCTATCTCCAAAACAGTAACAGCGGATGTGCCAATTGTGGGTGCCGTTGATAGCGTTCTTAAAGAGATGGTGGATTTGGTTGAAGGCTCCGAGAAAAAACCAGATGAAGTTGCATTGGGTGATTGGTGGAAGCAGATTAATGAATGGCGTGAACGCCATGGTATTTACACTGCGCCACGTTATAAAACCGACGGCGACATGATTATGCCGCAGGAAGCTATTACAACCTTGTATGAAGTAACCGAAGGCAAGGCGATTGTTGCTTCCGATGTGGGCCAGCATCAGATGTTTGCCGCTCAGTATTACAAGTTTGATGAGCCTCGCCAGTGGGTAAACTCCGGTGGCTTAGGCACTATGGGCTTCGGTTTGCCGGCGGCAATGGGTGCGGCCTTTATACATCGCGACCGGGATATTGTCTGTGTCACCGGCGAAGGCTCGATTCAGATGTGTATTCAAGAGCTATCTACGCTGACTCAATATGGCTTGCCTGTGAAGATTATTTGCCTCAACAACCAGGCCCTGGGCATGGTGAAACAGTGGCAGGATATGGTGTATGACGGCCGTTATTCTGAGGTTCACTACGAAGATTCGTTGCCTGATTTTGTGAAATTGATGGATGCCTACGGCCATGTGGGTATTCGTGTGACTAAAAAAGAAGAGCTGCGTGAAAAAATGGAAGAGTGCTTTGCGTTGAAGGACAGGGTGGTCTTTATGGACATCATGGTTGACCCAGGTGAGCATGTGTATCCAATGTTGGTGGCGCCGGAAGGCTCCATGCGTGATATGTGGTTGAGCAAGACGGAGCGAACATAAGATGAGACATATCATTTCTGTATTGATGGAAAATGAGCCGGGTGCTTTGTCTCGTGTTGTTGGTTTGTTTTCTCAGCGTGGATATAACATTGAAACGCTCACCGTTGCACCAACCGAGGATGAAACACTGTCACGGCTGACGCTCACCACTATTGGTGATGACCATAAGATTGAGCAGATCACTAAAAACCTCAACAAGTTGATTGATGTGGTGAAACTGGTCGATCTGAGCGAAGGTGCTCATATTGAAAGGGAACTGATGCTGGTGAAGGTAAAAGCCAGTGGCGCACAGCGTGCTGAGATCAAGCGCTGTGTGGATATCTTTCGGGGTCAGATTATCGATGTGACCAGCACGATGTATACCATTCAGATCACCGGTGCGAGCAGTAAATTGGGCTCGTTTCTGGCAGCTGTAGGCGAAGTCGCGATCATGGAAGTGGTTCGCTCCGGAGTGTCAGGTATATCTCGCGGCGAGAAAGTACTGAGCCTTTAAGCTTTAGTTTTTCGAGTGTGATTAAAATGGAGGCTTCGGCCTCTTTTTTTTGTTTGCGGGTTACTGCTTTCAAAAGAGTATAAAGTGGCAGTAAGATAGCGTAACGCCTATTACGGAATAGAGAATTATGAGCGAAGATCAAAAAGATCCTGTAGATGCAAATGTGTCATCTGATACGCCACAAGAAGATTCGGGTGTATTGCCAATTGATGATCACGTGGAAGAAGTGACGGAGAATGGCCAGACAGTGCGCCGTAAGGGTGTCTATCTTTTGCCGAACCTTCTGACCACGGCGGCATTGTTCAGTGGTTTCTATGCCATCATTTCCGGTGTAAATGGTCATTTTGAAGCGGCAGCCGTTGCGATCTTTGTGGCTATGATTTTTGATGGACTTGATGGTCGAGTGGCTCGAATGACCAATACCTCCAGTGAGTTTGGGGTTCAGTACGACAGCTTGTCGGACATGGTGTCGTTTGGTGTGGCGCCTTCTTTGGTGATGTTTAGTTGGGCTCTATCGGATCTGGGCAAATTAGGCTGGGCAGTGGCCTTTGTGTATACCGCAGGTGCGGCCTTGAGGCTCGCTCGCTTCAATACCCAGGTAGACGAGGTGGATAAGCGCTACTTTATTGGTTTGGCCAGTCCTGCGGCAGCAGCGGTGATTGCGTCAATGGTTTGGGTGGGCTTTGATGTGGAAATGGCGGGTCGTCCGTCTATCGTGGCGGCAATAGCGACAGGTCTTATGGGCTTATTGATGGTCTCCAATGTAAAATACAGCAGTTTTAAAGAAATTGATTTTAAAGGGCGCGTCCCTTTTGTTGTGATACTGGCGGTTGTATTGGTGTTTGGTCTGGTAACCATCGACCCGCCAATGGTACTCCTTCTTTTATCGGCTGCTTATGCGGTATCAGGGCTCCTGACATGGCTTTGGTCTCTGCGTAAGCCTAACGCCTGACTTTTCGCCAGCGGAAGCCCTTTCGCTGGCATTTCCACCTCTTTCTTACGTGAATTCTTACGGCTTGTTTTTACGGGTCAACTTATATTGATATTTTTTTATTTAGCTCTTGCTAAGCGCGACTTAATCCGTATAATTTGCAGCCCGCTTTGAGACAAGCTTTTGTTTCTTTCGGGCCTTAAATTGCGAGTTTTCATGATTTAACGGCGGTAAAAACATTTTGTAAATTAATTACAAAGTGTGCTTGCCAAGGAGATGTTGCTCTGTATAATGCGCACCTCTTCGAGCCACTGAGG
>JAUVQU010000104.1 GCA_030597965.1 Cellvibrionaceae bacterium | reverse complement strand
TGTTGAGAAAGGCAGCGCCTAACAGCAGAGCTAAAATGTGGAGAGGTGTCCGAGTGGTCGAAGGAGCACGCCTGGAAAGTGTGTAAGTCGAAAGGCTTCGAGGGTTCGAATCCCTCCCTCTCCGCCAAGAACATAGATTAAGCCGCTGATTTCAGCGGCTTTTTTGTGCCTGCAATTTATCTAGCCCATACACTGGACCATACATTTGCGTTGGCTTTCTTTGAACGAAACTGGACGGTTTTGAGCGTTGCATCTTAGCCTCGATCTCATGTCGTTGGTTTCTTGATTGGCTGTCAGTAAATTTTTCACGTATGCACTCAACTGAGGGATGACATCACCTTTCCCTTCGGATAGTGTTATGTTAATAGTCTTGAGTTGGCGCTCTTAGCTGGTTAACATTATTAACGAAATTGCTAGTGAGATTTATAATATTATTATAAGTCTCCACGTGCTCATTTCAACTTTCAGCTTTAAAGTATTATTCCAATAAGATCTTTGGAGGGGTGGTGAAACTTAGAAAAGGAAAAACAAAATCAATACTTGAAGCATCAATAGATTCTGCGCTTTTAGCTGTGGAAATCTACAATAAACCACGTACAACATTCCGCAGTGAAGGTTTTATCAGCTTAATGGTGATGGCATGGATGCGATTGTTTCATGCACACTTCAACGCTACTATAGGAGATAAATTTTACTACAAGCGTAGGAGTGGGCGTTATGATCTAATTGACGGTGAGCGCAAAGCTTGGGAATTAGCTACTTGCATAAAAGAATATGGTAGGCTTAATGCTGCTGTTGAGAGCAATCTAAATTTTTTCATCAAACTACGCAACAAAATATCGCACCGCCATATTGAGAAGCGTGAGGTAGATACACTAATATTTGGGGAGTGCCAGTCATTGCTTTTTAATTATGAAACTCAGCTAATAGAGTTCTTTGGTGATGATTTCTCGATTAATGAATCCCTTGTTTACAGCCTGCAGTTTTCCCAGATTAGAACTAAACAACAAGAATTAGCAAGTCGGTCTGCGCTCTCACAAGACCTAGCAGATATTGTGTCTTTCGTAGAAAAATACCGCAATTCTCTTGATGATGATACTTATAACTCACTTCAGTATAGTGTGAAGCTCATTCAGATACCAAAAATATCTAATACCAACCGAGCTGACGCAGCTGTAGAGTTTGTACGCTGGGATACGTTGAATCAAGAAGATAAGAAAGCGTACGAGAAGTTAAATGTAATTATAAAAGACAAAACTGTTAAAGTTGAAGCGGCTAATGTTGGACGCATAAAACCGAAGGAAGTAGTTCGTAGAGTGAATATGCATCTTCCGGCTCATCATTTGACTCAGAATCTACACACTGCTCTCTATAAGATCTTTGAGATTCGCCCAACGAACGGTGAAGGTGATCCTTTTGAGACTAACACAAAGTACTGCATTTACGATGAGCCACACAATGATTACGTTTATCAAGATGCTTGGGTTGACTTTTTGGTTCATTTTTTGCAAAGCAGTGGCCTATCACCAGATAAGATTAGACAGCTTTATCGCAGTGGAAAAAAGTTAAGTGTGACAGATTATCAGTAGTATTTTTTTGCTAATTAAAAAAAGTGCTGTAATGTTTTGCGCTATATTTGGATGTGAATCTTTATTGTTGCTTGTTTGATAAAAAAAGAAAGTATTGAGTTTTGATGTTTGATTTTTCGACTAAGATAATGGTGAGGGGCATAAAGCTGCAAGGCTGAATGTTTTTATTTTATTTGCGTTCCACGCAGCCCAGCTGATACTCAATAATAAACTAAGGGTTAAACATGCACTGCCTAAGCTATCTACGTATAAAGAATTTTCGCGCTTGCAAAAATGTTTCGTTGCCTCTAGAAGGGTATACCCCTTTGGTTGGTCAAAATAATGCTGGTAAGTCTTCCATCCTTTATGCACTCAATTGGGTGTTGAAACCAGTTGCGCTTTCGATCAAAGATTTCCATGATTCAGATCAACCGGTGGAAGTTGTTGCTTGCATTGATGGAGTTACTGATGATGTTCTAGGCCGCATTATCCAAGAAAAACATCGTAAGGCAATTACACCTTATTGCCGTGAAGGCCGCTTGTGGATTCGCGTGGTGGCAACAGGAACTACCGCCAAAACGCTGAGCAAGGAAATTTGGGATATTGACCAATGCCCAGATAATGATGAGCCCGAACATTGGCGCGATTATCCAACCGGTCTTCCTCAAGCCGTCTCAGTCTTACTGCCAGATCCTTTGCTTGTGCACGCTATGCACGATATCGGAGAAGACTTAGGCAAGGCTAAAGTAGGCTCGACAATCAAGAATCTTCTTGATGAAATTATGGGCCCTATGCTTGAGGCGCATGCAGAATTGAACACCGCCCTTGACACTATACGTCATATCTTGACCGCTGATGGTGATCATCGCTCTGAACACTTGCAGCAGTTTGATACCGATGCTAGTGATGCACTAGAACAGTTCTTTCCGGGGCTGGCGTTGGATCTAGATTTGCAAGTGGTTGACATAAAAGATTTCTTTAAGTCTGGGGACCTTCATGTTACAGATAAGGCTACAGGGGACAGGCGTCGATTTGATCAGATGGGCACTGGCACCCAACGCTCCATCCAGATGGCTTTGATTCGTTATCTGGCAGAAACTCGCCGCATGGAAAGCAAAAGTCCTTCACGCCGGTTGTTGTTGATTGACGAGCCGGAATTGTACCTGCATCCCCAAGGAGTGCGTCGGTTGCAAAAGGCACTGGCCTGCTTGACTCAATCAGGATTTCAAATTGTCTTTTCGACGCACTCGCCGCTCATGCTGAGTCGGGATAACGCTGCGGATACGGTGATTGTAAATAAAAGTATAGAGGAAGGTGTTACCGCCAGGAAACCTTTACGACAGGCGGTGGACGAAGCCATTTTCGGTGCTGAAAGCCAGTCCCGCACCCTGTTTGAGCTTGGTAATCTGGCTGAAATTTATTTTGCCGAACGTGTGGTGCTCTGCGAGGGCAAAACAGATCTCCGACTACTACCGTTGGCCTACGAACGGCTTTATGGGCTGCCGCCGGAGCTAGATCATATTGCTTTCGTGTCGCTGGGGTCATGCGCTGATATTTCTAAGGCGCTGCTCGTGCTTGCGGCCATGGGCATTCGTGCTTGCGCTGTGGCTGATCTGGACTTTACCTACACTCATGCCCGCAAGGGAGGTTTGCTTGACCGGGATGCAAAGGATATGGCCGCTGCTAAGCATATACTGGCTCGCTTACAGTCCGACCACGGTTTTACGCTCAATGGGAACGGATTACCCCAAAACGACAAAAAAGCCGGTTGGTTGGCTGCCGATGTATGGGCTTGTTTTGCCTCGGATGCAGAAGGCAAGGTATTAGCTGAAGGTAGCCACGACGCGCTGAAAGAGGCCAACGTTTGGGCTTGGACGCAGGGCTGCATCGAGCAGGTGATCGGTACTTACGATAAGGGCGAAGATGCCATTATCGAACAAGAGCAGCGATTACGTGATATGGACTCAGCCTATATTGAGAAAAATATGCCCGCTTTTAAGAAGTGCTTTGACTGGATCCGAAGCGTGTAATAACTCCAGGCAATGTACCCTGATAGTATTCATATCAAAATACGATGAAAGACAGATTGTGTCCGTTTTTAAAATTAAAATTTGCCTCGTTAGTATGGCTGCTTAGTGGGGCAGCCTTTTTTTATTTTTTTAAAATATCTCTTTTCATTAAATTTTTTATATTTGTCACTTCTCATCATTCTTCAATAAATAAAATGTATATCCATAGGTGAATGCTGCTTATAAATGTCCTGTGATTTTTTGCTAGTTTTTAAATTTTTACTTGCGTGATGATGTGGAGAATATATAAATTTGTGCTTGGTGTGCTGGTTTCTCTTTTAATACCATTCAAGTTAAAATTTAGTGTAATTGTTTTCTAATTAAATCGTTGTTTCATCAGGCTTGGTTGAATTGAAGTTTTCGTTTATTTAATCTAGTCGTGGAAAATTACAGGCAGGCGTTGCATCTTTGAAATTGCCCAAACGGTATCGGCAGCGTCGTCCAGCGTGACATAGCAACTATTATTGGTTTTTTCTACCTTTTAATTTTTGATAATTTAGGTTAGCATCGTTACTGTGTCGTAGCTTTAGTTTCTCATTGGTAAGCGATACGCCACTCACTTCAGTAACAGCAAAATGTTATATCTTGTAGGTGTTGTGCTGCTTGCAAGAGTTAGCTGCCGGTAACAGCTTGCTGAAGTAGAAATTTACTCAAGCAATAGACTGTAAACTTACTAGTTAATGATGATTATGACTGAAAATAACCAATTGATTAATGAAATAAAGGATAGTCTCTCTTCACTAAGCCTTGGGTATTTGCGTTTGCTCAATGATATCACCCAAATTCTCCAGCGTGATGTAGAGATGCAAGCTGATGGTCATGGCCCTTTCAACGATGAATTCGCAAAATACTTTGCTGGCGTTTTGCTAGTACATCATGCTCTCTCAGCTGAGCCATTTACTAAAGATAAATTTGAACATGCTATGGTTCGTGTTTTAAATGAAAGTAATCACCACGCCAGCTTATCCTCAAGAGGAAATGCAGGCCATGATTTGACTTTTGGTGATGAGAAATGGTCACTAAAAACTCAAGCGGATAAATCTCTTAAACTTGACAAATTACACATTTCAAAATTTATGGAGATGGGGAAGGGCGAATGGACAAATGAAACCTCTTTAGCTGGGCTCAGGCAGAGGATGTTTGACCATATGAGTAATTACGATAGAATTTTTTCTTTGCGGCATAAAATCATCGGTTCGAATCGTTACTATGAGCTAGTAGAGATTCCCAAAAAATTACTGCTTAAAGCTGAAGGTGGTCAGCTTGAGATGAAAACAAATAGTAAACAAACCCCTAAGCCTGGATATTGCAGAGTTTTCGACGATAATGGAGAACAATTGTTTCAACTTTACTTTGACGGTGGCACAGAGCGTAAGCTTCAAATAAAACATTTGAAGAAATCTCTATGCCACGTTAGAGCAAGTTGGAAATTTAGGAAAGATTGAGTCTTTCTCTGGCTATTTCGGCATATTCATTGTTTAACTCAATGCCTATCCAGTTACGGGCCAATTCATTTGCAACCACTCCTACAGTACCAGAACCAAAAAAAGGATCTAAAATCATATCGCCTTTTTCCGATCCTGCTAGCATGCAAACTTGAACTAGCTCAGGTGGGAATACGGCGAAATGAGCTCCTTTGAATGGACGGGTATTAATCGACCAAACTGAACGGCGACGGCGACTCTTGCCGTCAGCCGTAGGCTCTTTGACAGCTTCAACATCATAAAAGTAGCGCTCGCTTTTAGAAAACATGAATACAAATTCATGTGTTCTTGTTGGTCGATCTTTTACAGACTCAGGCTGACCATTTGGCTTGTGCCAGATTATATCTGTTCTTAAATACCAGCCGTCTTCTTGAAGTTTAAATGCCAGTCTCCAAGGGACTCCAATCAAATCTTTTGGCTTCAAACCT
This sequence comes from Cellvibrionaceae bacterium, assembly GCA_030597965.1. Classification (GTDB taxonomy): domain Bacteria; phylum Pseudomonadota; class Gammaproteobacteria; order Pseudomonadales; family Cellvibrionaceae; genus JAUVQU01. The sequence continues at coordinate 2,531 of JAUVQU010000104.1, read as the reverse complement.
TCAGGAGTCGGGGGACGGTAGTCCATACCTCTGGCAGCATTCTTTTTATCAGTTTGTCGCCAAGTACGACCACCACTAGTGAAGCTATCCCCAATATTTAACCAAAAGGTGCCGTCATTTGTTAACACACGATGAACTTCACGAAAAACCTCCACTAGTCTATCTAGAAAGTCATTAAGGTCCGTTTCAGCACCAATTTGGCTTTCGATTCCATAATCCCGAAGCCCCCAATAAGGGGGTGATGTAATGCAGCATCGAACAGAATTATCGGGCATGTCTCGTAAATGCGTGAGAGCATCACCGACCATTAGTTGCCCGCTAGAGAATGTCTCTGCCTGTTTAGTGAGTTTCGGTGCGGTTATTCCAAATAAATCGTGATTTTCTAGCTTCATGAATCTGGTATCTCGTGTTTGTATCCTGTGCTAAATGTGTAAGAAACAATCAGATTCTTAGGGGCTTTGAGAGCAATCAAAACGCTTACCCTTGTAGAGATAGCTGCTCAAGGTCGCGCTGAAGCCTGTTCCTAGCACCCTGCACAGGAATATCTGGTTAATATTTTCGCATTTTCGGAACAAAAGTTCATGCGCTATTGGCTATTCCCTTTTCTGTTGTGATCTATTATCGGCTTTATGCCTCAAGCTTATACTCCTCGCTATATCCTCAATTACATCAATTTTATCAATGATATACGCGCTTCCATTTCCGCATAGAACGCGTCAACCCGCTCGGCAATCGTGCGGATCAGAGCCTCGTCTCGGTAAGCACGCTTCACAAACAGCGGCATACCCGGCCAATAGCTCACAAAGTCGATCCATTCCCGTTCACTGACCCAGAGCCCTCCCTGGCATTGGGGCATGTGCTCGTCGGGAATTTCACCATTGAGCAACACCTCAATCTGAAACTTGGGCAGCTTGGTTTTGATCTCCAGCAGGCCGTTTGTCCCAATCAAGCTATCCGGTGAGTAGCCCACGTTGTGGTTGAGGATCAGGCCTACTTCTTTAGGCTTGGGTGCACCGGTCATATCGCGATACAGCGAGCGGGCGACGCTCTCTAGCTCCTGCCCTCGCTTGGTATGGGCGTTGCCTTGAAACGGCTCGGCCAACTCGCCGGTCATACGCTCACCGATCAACTGGTGCATGTAGGTGATGGCTCCGGTACCCAACCCACCGGGGCCTTTACCATTCACCAGCAATGCCTTGAGTTCCGACATAGTGACGCGCCCAAGACGCGCCGCCAGCCACTCTGGCGAGCCTTGTGGCATGGTGAGTATCTGCATACATACCTCCTGTAGGCGATGAGTGGTCGGGCCGAGCCGCTATTTCACGGCTCGCTTAGTGAGGGATGCGCGGAGCTTGTCGAAGTCCGCCTGAGGCACCTGAACCGCAGCACCGTATTTGCCGCTGAACCACTCTTGCGTGGTGGCTGGGCACTGGCTGATCAAACGCTGAATCTGCCCCGCCTGGAAGGCCGTGACCCTCTTCACGGCTGCACGTGTACTGGTCTGGCCGTTATCGTCTTGCCCGCGTGTGGTGATGTTAAGCAATGCGCACAGTACGTAGCGCTTGCCGTAGCTGGTGGACGAACCAAACGCCTGGACGGCATTCTTGTTACCGCTCATGTCAGCAGGCAGCAGCATGCTGGTCTCTTCTCGGTGGCCGTCCTTGTGCATTAGCACGCCCGTGACCTGAATACCGCGTTCCTGGGTCTGAATACGGAAACTCACCGCAAAGCCGTACTTTTGCAGGATGGGCCGCACGGTATCGACGATATCCTCCAGCGTGGCATAGCAGCCGTTATTGGTTTGCCCACGCTCTTCAATGCTGGGCAGCTCGGTTTGCATCGCAGCCATGGCAGCGCTGTACGCCATCATGGCTTGACGATCCATTACCCGCTCCTGCATTTGCAGCAGGCGCTCCATCTTGTCGATATCGACATCCGGGTTAAGCGCCGCGCGCTCGATCACTTGGATAATGGCGGTACTGTCAGTGGTTGATGAAGAAGAAGTAGGCGGCACCGCCTGGAGAGACGATGCCTCTTGAGTGACCATCTGTGTCTTGTTCGCCATGAAGACTCTCCTTAAAAAACGGTATGGGGGTTAGATATCGCTGGGCAACTGATCGGGGGAGACCGGCACAAGCCGAAGCTCCGCGCGGTAAAACTGGCCTTTCGCCATGACATAGGTGGTTGCCTGGGTTTGGTCTTGGGTCAGAAGGCTTTCTGTGAGCTGGGTAAGAGCTAAGTCGAGGTCGTGGTGTAGCAGTGCCATATAGGCCTCCAAACAAAAAAACGCCCAGCCGGTTAAGAGCTGGGCGTCTATGGGGTGACGTTAGTGAGGTAGATCAGCAAGTAACGTGGTGGCGACGCCGTTAATAGTTAGCTGACCAAGGCCAGAGCCACGTTGAGCGCTTCCTGCTTTAGCTGTGCGCCTTGGCCGAACCAGGCAGAGTCCATGCGGGTATCGTTACTGCGTGCGCGTTTTTCATGATCGACGTATTCGGTCACGGCATTGAGCAAGCCCCAGGCCGTATCCT
>JAUVQU010000218.1 GCA_030597965.1 Cellvibrionaceae bacterium | reverse complement strand
CCATAAGAGCCTGATTTCAAATAGCAAAAATGATATAGTGACGCGTTTTTACGGGCGCTAAATTCAAAGCCCGAAGCAAGCAGTAATACGAGGCCTTTGCACGGAAGATGAATTCGCTTTCGCACATAGACTTCTACAAACATTGAGCGAACTACCACATGTCAGAAGCACGCAAAATCCTGGTCACCAGCGCCCTTCCTTACGCCAATGGCTCTATCCATTTAGGCCACCTGGTGGAATACATCCAAACTGATATTTGGGTGCGCTTTCAAAAACTTCGCGGCCACGACTGCACCTACGTCTGCGCCGATGACGCGCACGGCACGGCCATCATGCTCAAAGCTGAGCAGCTGGGTCTTACGCCGGAACAACAAATCGCCAATGTGAAAGCCGAGCACGAACGAGACTTCGCAGACTTCTTTGTGAATTTTGATAACTTTCACTCGACTCACTCCGAAGAGAACCGTGAGTACTCTGAGCTGATTTACGGCCGCCTGAAAGAAAACGGCCATATTGCCAGCCGCAAGATTACTCAGGCCTACGACCCAGAGAAAGAATTATTTCTCGCTGATCGCTACATCAAAGGCAGCTGCCCTAAGTGTAAAGCGGAAGACCAGTACGGCGACAACTGTGAAGCCTGTGGCGCAACCTACTCACCGAGCGAACTGATCAACCCTAAGTCGATGATCTCTGGTGCCACACCGATCGACAAAGAATCCGAGCACTTTTTCTTTCAACTGTCTGAGTTTGACGGCTTCCTCAAAGAATGGACTCGCTCAGGCACCCTTCAACCTGAAGTCGCCAACAAGCTGGCCGAGTGGTTAGACGCTGGCCTGCAAGATTGGGATATCTCCCGCGATGCACCTTACTTTGGTTTTGAAATTCCGGGAGAGACGGGCAAGTATTTTTACGTTTGGCTGGATGCGCCTATCGGCTACATGGCCAGCTTCAAAAACCTGTGCGATCGCACAGATGGCCTGGAATTCGACGAGTACTGGAACAAAGATTCCAAAACCGAGCTGTACCACTTTATAGGCAAGGACATTGTTAACTTCCACGCCCTATTCTGGCCCGCCATACTGAAATCCGCTAACTACCGCACCCCAACCAAGGTGTGCGTACATGGATTCCTAACGGTTAACGGCAAGAAAATGTCTAAGTCCCGTGGCACGTTCATTAACGCCCGCACCTATTTGGATCACCTCAACCCTGAATACTTGCGCTATTACTTTGCCGCTAAATTGGGCGGCAACATTGATGACCTCGACTTAAACCTCGAAGACTTCATCCAGCGCGTTAACAGTGATCTTGTCGGCAAGGTAGTGAACATCGCCAGCCGCACCGCAAAATTTGTGCAGAAGGCCGGCGGCAACCTTTCTACCAACATTGCTGACGAAGCCCTATGGCAACAGTTTGTCGATGCCAGTGATGTCATCACCGACCACTATGAAGCCCGTGACTTTGGTAAAGCCATGCGTGAAGTTATGGCACTGGCCGATGCCGCCAACGAATACATCGCGGCAAAAGCTCCCTGGTCACTGGCCAAGCAAGAAGGCACCGAACAAGAAGTGTTGGACATTTGTACTCAGGGCATCAATATGTTCCGCGCGCTGCTGACTTACCTAAAGCCTGTATTGCCCGAGCTCAGCAAAAAGGCCGAGGCCTTCCTCGGCGAAACATTGACCTGGGACAAAGCTCCAAGCTTCCGCACAGGCGACGCTATCAACAAGTTCAAGCCGTTACTGATACGTATTGAAAAGGACAAAGTGAATGCCATGGTCGACGCCAGCAAAGAAGCTTTGGCCGCAGCGGCACCACAGGGCGAAAATAACACCGGTGGCTGTAATAGCGACGACAAGAGCGAACTGGACAGGGCGCCACTGGCTGATGAAATCAGCTTTGATGATTTTGCCAAAGTCGATTTGCGTATCGCCCTGATCAAAGACGCTCAACACGTGGAAGGCGCAGACAAGCTATTGCAACTGACACTGGACCTCGGCGGTGAAACCCGCAATGTGTTCTCTGGTATTAAGAGTGCATACAAGCCGGAAGAGTTGGTGGGGAAATTAACAGTGATGGTTGCCAACCTGGCACCACGCAAGATGAAATTCGGCCTATCCGAAGGCATGGTATTAGCTGCCGGACCGGGCAAGAAAGAGATTTATTTGCTGGAGCCACACAGTGGCGCCAAGCCAGGCCAAAGGGTTATGTAAGCATCTCGCGGCCTTTTGCTTCGATTTCTTCGTTGGCTTTGTGCTCGAATCCTCATGTATTGTCCATACATTCCGATTCTGCGCGCAAAGCCGCCTCGAACTCAAAGCAAAATTCTCGCGAGGAACAAATAATAAATGCAGAGTGACCGGAAGGTTAACTCACCGGATCGACTGATAAGCCTTATAAATATTACGGTTAATGAATTACCCAGACTTCTAGTAACCTTAACTCATTAATAATTCGGGCACTCTGCCCGACACAACAAAAGAGCAGGTGTTCGGCATGACGGATTTTGCGGTGATTCTCATCAGCACAATTCTGGTCAACAACTTTGTACTGGTGCAGTTTTTAGGACTGTGCCCGTTTATGGGTGTGTCCAATAAACTCGAAACCGCGATAGGCATGGGCGGTGCAACCACCTTCGTGCTGACACTGGCGGCCATTTGTAGCTACCTGGTTTCCAACTACATTCTTATCCCTCTCGACCTGGAATACCTAAAAACCATCTCCTTCATTTTGGTGATCGCCGTTGTAGTGCAGTTCGCCAAAATGTTCATCGAGAAAACCAGCCCATTGCTTTATCGCGTACTTGGTGTGTTCTTACCGCTGATCACCACCAACTGCGCCGTATTGGGTGTTGCTCTGCAGAACAGCGCAAAGGCACATACCTTTGTTGAGTCAACCCTCTATGGTTTTGGTGCGGCACTGGGCTTCTCTCTGGTACTGATTTTATTTTCCGCCATGCGTGAACGCCTAGCTGTGGCCGATGTGCCTGCACCCTTTAAAGGCCCCGCCATCGGTATGATTACCGCCGGACTCATGTCACTGGCGTTTATGGGCTTTAGTGGTTTGGTATGAGAGCACCTATAAAAATGCACTTTTCACGTATTATTTCTACTCATGAGACCTTTGCACGGAAGATGATTTCGCTTTCAGGCAAGGTAAAAACGCACGAAATGAGAGAGTTTATGCTCATAAACGACCGATTGAGTACGTTTTTAACGCCGAATGAGAGTGAAATGGCTTTCGTGCAAAGGTCTCATTATGTATGAACTGTTAGCAGAACAGCCTTTTATTGGTGCACTGGTCGCACTGGCTGGTTTGGCGCTGATATTTGGTGCCATCTTAGGTTATGCCGCTGTGCAATTTAAGGTCGAGGGCGACCCCATTGTCGATCAGATCGACAGCCTTCTGCCACAGACCCAGTGTGGTCAATGCGGGCACCCAGGCTGCCATCCCTACGCTGAGTCCATTGCTAATGGCGAAGAGATCAACAAGTGCCCCCCCGGCGGCCAGGGCACCATTAACGCCATTGCCGATTTGCTCGATGTAGAAGCCCCGACTCTGGACGAGGAACACGGCGAAGAAACCGACATTAAAACTGTCGCCTATATTCGCGAAGACGAATGCATTGGTTGCACCAAGTGTATTCAGGCCTGCCCAATGGATGCCATCCTCGGCGCAGCTAAACAAATGCACACCGTGATTGCCGACGAATGCACAGGCTGCGATCTCTGTGTAGAGCCCTGTCCTGTCGACTGCATTGACATGATCCCGGTGGAAACCACTCTGGGCAACTGGAAATGGGATGCACCCCCAGCAAGCTATAACGCCATCAATAAATCCCAACGGGTGGCGATCATTGCCAGTGATGCAGACAAGGAAGCGGCATGAATCAGATTTGGCCCCTTCCCGGCGGCGTTCACCCCGAAGAAAACAAAGCACAGTCCATGCAATTACCACTGGGGGAAATTTCTCTACCCAGTGAAATGGTTTACCCTCTCAACCAACATATTGGCGCACCCGCGAAAGCTATTGTGGCCGTTGGTGAGCAGGTATTGGCCGGTCAGTTAATCGCCACTGCCAGAGGCATGATCAGCGCCAACATTCATGCCTCGACCTCGGGCACTGTCAGCGCCATTGAAAGTCGTCAACTGCCGCATCCCTCAGGCATGAACGGCCCGTGT
>JAUVQU010000096.1 GCA_030597965.1 Cellvibrionaceae bacterium | reverse complement strand
GACGCCGAGCCATGGTCGAACTTCCTGATTCTGTATTTGTGCCGAGTCGCCCAGAAGCCCATGTAGCGCAACGAATCCCGTTTGCCGGACTCCGAACGGATGCCGAACTTGTGTTGGAAGGTGTGTCTCTGAATGCCTGCTTTGCACTAAGAAAGAATGTTACGCAATGAGCGTACTCGCCATTCTTTTGGCGTGAGCTAACTACTTCATACATAGAAAATAGGAACAAAAAAGCCAGCCCGAGTGGAGGGCTGGCTTTTTACTAGCGTTGAATGATATCTGTATGATTACCGTGTGGATACACCCAAAGCTTCTACGGTCTGAACGTTTAAGTAACGATCAACAGGCAGTCCGTTATCTCTTTGGAAGGCATTCACTGCATTCATTGTCTCTTGGCCGATATCACCATCCATTGGGCCTGGATCATAACCGGCATTTTTGAGAGCAGTCTGGATCTCTGAAATTCGTGTATTGGTCATGTTGGTCTGACAGAGTATGGAGCGCCAATCCATAAAGCCTTCCTTATCAAGATGCTTTTCGGTAACAGTTTCATATTCGGCTGGAATAGCAATCCGATTCTCCTTGGCTGGGGAGGCAACCTTGCAGACTTCAACTGTTTTTGACTCTTGAGGAATTTCTATATTACGAGTTGTGGCCGCTGTTTTTACTACCTTGCGGGTCACAGTTTCATACTTTGCTGGATTTTCCACAAGACAAATTTTGTTGCCTGTTCTTGTGGTGGATGGTTCCTCCAGATTATGAATTTCATGCCAGACAAACTCTGGCCCTGAAACCAGTTTGGTAACAGCAACGGTTTTATATTCAGCAGGTATTTCATCACTACTGGAACTTGCATCAGTGACCAATTCCTTGACCCTGATAGTCTCATACTCTGCAGGTATTTCTATGCGCTTAGTTGTAGCAGGCGACTTTATTACACGTTTGCGAATTGTTTTGTAGGTGGCTGGAATCTCAACCAGACACATAATTTCGCCTGTAGCCTCGTCTATTTTCTGAATAGGGCCCGTACCTTGTTTCCAAATAGTATGAGCGGGTGTATCTACAATTTTTTCTTCTTCCCAATCGTAAACTGCAGGTACTTCTTCCATCCGATAGGAAGCTTCTTTTACGAGTACTCTGTTATCAGTCCAACGATATTCAGCAGAACTCACTGCCAATGCAGAGTCGGCCTCGCTGACCAGAACTTTTTGGTCTTCAGTTGTATATTTTGCGGGACGATAGTGCTCATGGAAGCACATTCCTGGTGTGGCTGCGTCAAGACTTATGCCGTGGATATTAGCAGTATTTAGCAGCTCAGGGCTGGCTGGAGGTGAATCTTTGGGTCGATCAGTCAGCCATACTCTTTCGGCTTCCTTGACCATTACTGTCTCTGTTTCAGTTCCATAAACAGCTGGAACAGTCTCAATACGTGTTGAAGCTTCTTTCACTACTACTTCTTCGGTCCCACACTCCTCAACGGCTGGAATAATCTCAACACGCTCATCAGCTTCTTTCACTAAAACTTCTCTCTCAACATCGCGGTAAGTGGTTGGCACCCATATCCGTGCATAACACTCACCAGCCTCTGCGCCAGGGGGCAGTAGCTCTCCATTAGAGGATGCAGCGTTTATGTTGTCCTCCCTACTGGCATTAAGACTGGCTTCGTTTCCTAGCTGTTGTTTTAATGATTCGTTTTCTGCTTCTAATTGGGATAGACGGCTACTGTCAGTACCGCTTGTATCCGTGCTGCTAGCACAACCCGTGAGAGCAAGAACTATAGCTCCTGCGAGGGGAAGCAATTTGTAAACTTTTTGAGTCTTCATAATGGATCTCTCTGAGAGTTTAGCTGGAGCGTTTGTGGGGCTTCTTTCCAATTCAAATTTCCTACATATAGAACTAAAGAATAGAAAAGATTTTTTGATTGTCCAGAAATCCTAGTGATTTTGTCAGGTTTGCCGTCCGCAGATCAGAATTAGAGACAAAAATAGATATTCTGAGTGCCCTAACAATCTTCTATTACGACTACCCCTTTATGTCAGCATAGTTGTCGCGTCATCTGATTTACCCCTAACCAAGATGAAGGGATTATGAAATCGTTGCAGCTGCAATTTTAGGTGATTCTGAGGCGGGCGAATTCTTAATTCGATATTCCAATTTATACCCTGAACTAAGTGACTCAAATGAGGTTCTAGAAAAAGGTACCTTAATGCTGGGTATCGTTAGGCCGAACGGTAAAACGCTAGTATGGCGCAGTGCTATTCAGGCATTTATTGTTAGGTATTAGTTTTCCAGAGCGCCAGAAACGTTTAAATCGAATTGTAGAAGCTTTATTACGACCATTACCTTAAGTGCTTCGGGTGGCGTACAAGCTTTAAAAGCTTACTTCTAATTTATTCAAATAACTCAACATGTGATGTTTACCAAAAAAATACTGCGACGAGTAATTCATGACAGATAGCAATATGTTGATAATTGTGCGGAATTATCTCATTAGTCGACGAGAGTACGTGAACGAGGAGTGAGGTGTTTTAAATCTGCGGGACAGGCACAGTGATTTCTGAATGTGCATGCTGCGGTCTACAACTTATTTAACCTGGGTCGCCATCTAAAGGCCTCCAAGAGTTATCGATTATTGAGGTTGGGTGCCCTTGTGTCCTGGAAAAATACGACAGCTACACAGTCTAAAAAATTTCGGTTTTAGTAGGGTAGCTGAAGTTAATTTTCAATGCCTGAGCGGGCCTATCAAGGCTCCAGTACTACTTTGATCGCTCCCGCACTACGATCCTTAGCAACACGAAATGCTTCGCTGGCATCTTCCAGTGGAAAGCGATGAGTGATGATCGTTTGAGCAATGTGTGGATTGAGAGCCAATAAAGCGGCTGCGCTGTCAATATCGCGTCCCCCGGTGTGGGTGCTATAGCTCATGGAGGGGATGACTTGAATTTCCTTAAACAGCAGTTCCATGCCTGGCAGACTGATTCGATCAAAACTGACACTCATTAATACGAGCTTTCCTCCAGGACGCAAAAGGGCAACACTTTGGTCGATCGCGCTTTCGCTACCCGCACACTCGAAGACAACATCATAATCTCCCCCTTCAACAGGCTTGGCTCCCAATCGCTCTCCCGCCAATGCCTGAGCAGGATGGCGGCTCTTAAGGGCAACCTCAGCACCCCGCGACACCGCAGCCGCCACACAGACCTGTCCAATACTGCCACCGCCGATGACCGCCACCCGCTGACCGGGCATTACATCCCCCAGTCGCAAGCCGTGTACCGCCACGGCCATCGGTTCGACCAGGCATCCGTCACGGACATCCAGGCCGGCCGGGAGCGGCACCAGGCATCGCTCAGGCAGACGAATCTGCTCAGCCATGCCGCCATCAGAGGTAAAAGCGACGAATGTTTCGAATTGAGCGCGACACCGATTATGATTCTGGCTGAGACACTGATCGCATTTGCCGCAGGGAATTACCGGTTCGATCGCTACCGCTCGGCCATCCTCACAATAACCCGCCAATTCATGCCCCATTGTATGGAGGTGCGCGAAACCATGTTCGACCGCCGACAGGTCACTCCCGCAGATACCTGCGCTACGAACATTGACGAGAACACCATCACCTTCCGGGGATGGTACATCAAAAACACCGACGCCATTTTTAGCATGTCGAATAGCTTTCATTTTAACTCTCCTGCGTTTTGATTCATTGCAGACTGCATTGCAGACTGCATTGCAGTCGTGAATTGTAGATTAAAATGACAAGATCAAAGCTTGCCGGTTATTTTCTTGAAAAGGAATTTGCCCATAGTCGCAATTACCGCGCCTATTGGCGTAATGCTGCTAAGGGTGAACTCTTTGATCTTTTGACCTTCGGGTATTTCGGATACCATTTTTTCTATAGTGTCGAAATACGGTTTGGTTACCGAGTTATCTTCAATGACTTCAAGTACGATGCCGTGGCCTTCCGGTGTTTTCATAAAGCCCTGTTCACCTTCTTTGAATATATTTTTGTCAAAGTCAGTTGCTTCCACATAATGCATTTGCGCCATACCTTTTATGCCAGCCTCAATTATCGGTATGAAACCATTCGCCTGATAATACTCAGTCGCTGCCTCAAAATCCGGCACACAGACACCATAGTGCTGCAGATCTTTTTGGTCGCGTTCAATCACTTCCTTATACATGGAAGGCACATCATTTTTCAGGGCAATCAGCTCAACCTGTAGGCCTTCATGGTAAGCAAAGCCAATATCCAAAATCACGGCTTCCGCTTGATTGCCTCTGTAATAAGCCCTGTTGAGTGGTTTGGCACCACGCGTCACCAACCAGGGGCCAATGCCATAGGTTTCGTTCCAGTAATCTATCGCCTCATCAATATCACCAACGATGTAGGCAATCTGTTTTACAGAACCCAGAATTGGGTTAATCGTCGGAATTTCAATACTAAAATCTTTCATAGTCATACTCCCAATAATTAAATCTGATTCAGGCTTGCTGACCCTGAATCACTTTTTCTTCTCGCAGATAGTAGTGAGCACCACCTGGAGATTCAATAGTGTGTCATACAGCGGTTACAGTGAGTGCAACCACTATGGAACTGCTCACGCTGAACCATAGCATCGTTCACATAATTTAAATTGCTTATACTTTGCCGCGAACAGGGAGGCCTGCTTTACGGTAGACCTCGTCGATAAGTCCTAAATTGCGTACTGCTCCCTCAGCGTCAGTGGGCATCGGAATACCCTCGTTAATCCAAGCGACGAAAGCGCGCAGTTGAGCGGTAAAGGTGCTTTCGCCCTCGACTTTTTCTTCGGTTCGCTCCCCTTCAATTTCAACTGTTAATTTGTTCCACAGGTGCGGCAATATAGGGTTTTCAACCTCTATGGTGCCTTTGCTGCCTCGAATTTTAAGGTCTATTAATACATTGTCGTAATCCATTCTGGCCTCAGCAACGCCGGTGGCACCATTAGGAAAGCGGACATTGGTACGCATACGCAGGTCGACATTGGGTACCCCCATTGTCATTTCGACGTCGAGGACTTCGGGAATTGCACCACCAAAATAACTGAGCATTGTAAGCGGATAACAGCCGGGGTCCATAGTGGCGCCGCCAGCGAGTTCGAAAGTACGACGCATGTTGTCTTCGGAAATGGGCACCAGCATACGCGCTTCTATGTGCTCGAGCTCACCAATCTTTCCACTATCAATGATAGCCTTTACTTTAAGTGCAAGCTGGTGATAGCGATAGTGCACTGCTTCCGCAAGAATGAGGGAGCATTTTTCTGCTTCACGCAGCATTAAGGTGGCCTCTTTAGCGTTGGGTGCCATCGGCTTTTCACACAACACGTGCTTGCCGGCGCGCAATGCTCGCAATGTCCATTCGCAATGCAAGTGAGTGGGCAGGGCGATGTAGACGGCGTCGATATCTGGGTCGTCTAACAGGGCTTGGTAGTCACTGTGTACCACTGGGATACCGTGCTGGGTGGCGAAGGCTTGAGCCCGCTGTGGATCGCGAGCTGCGACAGCGGTGACTTCGATACCATCGACTTCTCGTGCTGGCTGAATTAAACCATCCGGTGTGATCAATGCTGCGCCGAGGGCGCCAATTCGAATGTTTTCTTTTGACATGAAAAGTCTCCTGTTGCCCAGCAGATGCAGTACTGATGGGGGGTGAAAGGGTTGTTGGTGTTGTGGTTTCAATGGATCGAGAAACCACGCTGCGTCGTAAATTAGTTGTATCAGGGATATCTGTCTCAGGCGTGGCGAAGCGCCTGATAACGTTTAGTCTAGTAGAGAGTCCCTTAAATATAAATTTTAAAGTACATAGGGAAAGATGGCTTTTCTTCCTTTTGGGTAATTTGGAAATCTTTCTAAGCTCCATTGGTGCTTAGCTAAAGCCTGCGGCGTCAGCGCGCATACATTTAAGAAAATAAACACTGCCGCGGCAGGCGTCCAGGCGGCAATGGCAAAACCTATCCAGGTAATAATTTCACCCAGGTAATTGGGCATAGTCACCCATTTGAATCCCCCACCATAGGGGATAGCATAATCTTCTGTTGTTTCTCTTAATTTAATCAGACGGCGGTCTGAGTCCTTATTCAGCCAATAACCTAAAAGAAATATGATGCTGCCGATTGTAAAGCGAGGGTCTGTCAGCCATTCATCTGTAAGATGTGGTGCGTAGGTGGTGATTGCCGTTGAATTTAAAAACGCATTCAATCCACACCAGAAGCCACCAAAAAGAACGATGTTTAAAGAAATACTGGAGCCTGGGCGCTTCTTGATACGGAATGGATAAATAAACGAGCGATGTACATAATGCAGCTGCCACATAAACAGTAGCAGCCAAGCCGCCATGCTACGGTTATCGCCAAGAAAAAAACACAGAAAAAATACCAGGCTACAGGGCGACTCCATCAGTACCCAGCCTATGCGCAAAGGTAACTGTCTGGTTTTATCAGGCTTCAGAAAACGGCCGAAGTTGGCCTTTTTATTGCCATTAAAGACGGCGGTACCAATAGAAAATAAAGCGGCAGCTACCAGTAAAGAGTTATAAATCAAACTATCGGACATACAAATGACCCACTTAAACTATTTCCATTAAATGAACGCTTCACGCCTGTTTTCACTTGCTCTACCCTCACCGCATAGACACCATTTTGTGGCGCTTGGGAGTGAGGTGTATTTGACTTACTTTTTTCAGCGATAATGCACTGTGTAGTCAATTATCTGCACCTGCGGTCAGCCTAGAAAGTCTTGAGGTTGTATTGCTGCCTGCGCCCAACAGCAACAGATAGATTAATACCCTCGTATTAGTGCTGAGGCCAATATTAATACGAAGGTATTAATATTGCAACTGATATTATAAGAATCTGCACGAACAGCTTTCGGGCAAACAGATCAATCAAGACAGAGGCGTGTTATTGAGCAGTAAGACGCTGGTAAGTTAGCTTGCTTAGTCCTGCCTTTGGGCGTTCACTCTGGGTTGTGATTTCACCCGATCGATGCAACATACGATGGGTTCATTGCTGCCAAAGTGTGGTCAGGCGGCTAGATTGCGCTCGAATGGGCGCAAGAGGTTTTGCTCGAAGGGAAGCATGGTTGTACCTACAGGGAATAAAGACCCGCCCAGACTTGAACTTGGGGCCTGCCGATTAACAGCCTAAAGTTCACCCTGAAGATCTTTTCGTGCCCCTGATTATCTCTCCCCAGTTTCACAGCCCCAGCGTCCATTAATGGACTTTTAGTTAGGGCCGTTATCATTACTCACGCTCAGGTTGTTTAATAAGTTTCCAAATTTCGTTTATCAGGGGATTATTGTTGATATGGCTCAAGGTGTCCTTGGTGTTCAAGCGTCAAACTGTCATGGGTAGTTATAAACAAGGTGTTTGTAAGCTTAAACAATCGAAAAATGGAATGATTTATGTTTTTTAAGAATATTGAGAAATGTGTTGCTGTGGTTACTGGTGCTGGTGCTGGTATTGGTCGAGCTTTGGCTATTCAGCTAGCTAAGCAGGATGTGGATCTGGCCTTGGCTGATGTTGATTCTAATGCACTGGAAGGGACAAAAGCCCTTCTTGAGGAATACGATGTAGACGTCTCATTACATAGCGTCAACGTTAGTGACTGGGAGGCCATGCAGGTATTTGCTGATGATGTGATCGCTGAGCATGGTCAGGTAAACCTACTGTTTAATATCGCCGGAATAACTGTTGTAAAATCTTTTGAGGATGCCACGGTTGGAGATTGGGAGAGGATTACCGGTGTTAACTACTGGGGCGTAATTTATGGCTGTAAGGCGTTTATTCCGCATATGAAAGAACAGCCACGCTCTCATATTGCCAATATGTCTTCCATGGCAGCATTTGCAGGTTTACCTGAGCAATCTTCCTATTGCGCGACTAAGGCCGCTGTCAGGGCACTCAGCGAATCTCTTTTCGTCGAATTGAAACCCTACAATATCGGTGTCACCTCTATCCATCCTGGCATGGTGAAAACTGACTTTATTGAAAACTCAGCAGATTCAAAAACAGACAATAAGGTGGCGGAGATGTCTGCAAAATTGATGCAGTCTGTTGGTATGGATGTTGATAAAACAGCCGCACGTATCATTAAAGCCGTTAAGAAAAATGAATTGCACCTGGTGCTAGGGGCAGACTCCATGATGATCAATTGGGCGAAACGTTATGCTCCGTATTTATTCCACCAGGCTTTGCCGCTAGCTAATCGCTTTATGTGATGTTGGTTGCTAAAAAACGGTACTGACAACTTAACGGCATCTTTGGGGTAATCCCGGGATGCCTACATCAACTATCTACAGGCGCCACCGCTTCCCGCCCTCCATCATTCAATACGCCGTCTGGACCTATCACCGCTTCAACCTATTTCATCGATGAAGTCTTCCTCTTAATGTTAAAAAACGAGAATGCTTTGGCTTTGTTCGTCGCCAAGGCAAAAGCGTTAGATGTTTAAGCTAAGCAGGAGTAAGAATATGCAGAAAGTATTACTTAAAAATTAGACTCTTTGCTCCCATATGAGCGACAACGTATAGGGGTTACGCTGGGCTAATGTGCGATAAAAGGGGAAATTTGAACGTATGG
>JAUVQU010000140.1 GCA_030597965.1 Cellvibrionaceae bacterium | reverse complement strand
CGGTCAAAAGGTCATCAGCAATGGCTTCGTGAGCCAGTACCGCAGACTCAGAAGTACAGGCCAGACAGTTGTCGAATGCGACAGAGCCAACCAGACAGGCCGCGGCCATTTCTATATTGGCGGTTTCATCAACGTAAGCCGATGGATTGCCAGGACCAACACCGATAGCTGGGTTGCCAGAGCTGTATGCTGCGCGAACCATATCTGGTCCACCGGTCGCCAGAATGACATTGGTTTCTTTCGCGTGCATCAGGGCGTTAACAATAGGGATAGATATTTCTTCCAGTACCTGGATGCAGCCTTTGGGGGCGCCAGCTTCTTCAGCCAGTTGAGCGACAAACTTGGCGCCGTCAATGGAGCTGTTCTTGGCGGCCGGGTGAGGGCACAAAATGACGGCGTTACGAGTGGCCAGAGTGATCATTGCCTTGTAGTAAACGGTAGCAACTGGGTTGGTTACAGGAACCAAGGCTACAACAATGCCGGCTGGCTTTGGAAAGCTGATGATTTTCTTTTCAGCATCGAATTTTGGTTCAGTAAAATCGCTGATATTGAGCACATCCAGCATGCCGATAGAGTTCATGTTGTTCTTGATGATTTTGCTTTCTACATCACCGAAACCAGTTTCTTCTACAGCCCATTTAGCGTAGTGCTCAGAGCGTTCAGCAGATTTTGTTCCTACGTGCTGTACGATTTTTTCAACCTGCTCTTTACTGAACGTTGCAAATTCGTCGGCGGCTTTGCGCGCGGTATCAAATAACGCTTGAGTATCAACTTCTGACATCGGTGTTTCCTCTTTAAAATTAACTGTTTAATTTGTCTGGTTAAATTTATTAATAGGGGCATGTTTATATAAACAACCACTGTAGAACAATGGATAATGAAAGTCACCACCGTTATTCTGCCGGTGTTTGGCACCAAAATATTTAATTTTTGTACAAGTGTACAATTTAACACGGTTGACCGTGTGATTGGTAGTTTTAACTGCACAAAATATCGTCAATTTAGGGTGTGAAATTAGGCGTTGCTTAGTGTTTTTAGAGCATAAGGTCAAAGGTGTATGCAACACGGCTAAGAGCCTGTGTTAAACTTTGCGCCGATTTCAAAAGAGGATGTTTTGATGAAGTTTGAAGGCAGTAATGAATACGTCGCAACCGATGACCTGCGTATGGCAGTCAATGCGGCAGTTGTGCTTGAGCGCCCGTTATTGGTTAAAGGTGAGCCGGGAACCGGTAAAACCATGTTGGCGGAGCAGGTAGCGGCTTCTTTGGGGCTGAGGTTGATTCAGTGGCACATCAAGTCAACCACTAAGGCCCAGCAGGGCTTGTATGAGTACGATGCGGTTTCCCGTTTGCGGGATTCTCAGTTGGGTAATGACAAGGTTCATGACATCGCCAACTACATTAAAAAAGGTAAGTTGTGGGAAGCTTTTGAATCAGAGGAGCGTGTAGTACTGCTGATTGATGAAGTGGATAAGGCTGATATTGAATTCCCAAATGACCTTCTGGTTGAGTTGGATAAGATGGAATTCTTTGTCTATGAGACGGGTGAGACTATTAAAACGAAGCATCGCCCGATCATAATCATCACCAGTAATAATGAAAAAGAACTGCCAGATGCCTTCCTGCGTCGCTGTTTCTTCCACTACATCAGCTTTCCAGAACGTGACACGATGAAACAAATCATTGATGTTCATTACCCGGACATCAAAAAAACACTGGTGAATGATGCGCTGGATATCTTCTTTGATGTTCGTAAAGTGCCAGGACTCAAGAAAAAACCATCGACATCTGAGTTGGTGGATTGGTTGAAGCTGTTAATGGCCGATGATATCCCCGATGAGATTCTACAAAGCGGTGACGCTCGTCAGGCGATTCCGCCATTGCATGGTGCACTCCTGAAAAATGAACAGGACGTACATCTACTGGAACGTCTGGCGTTCATGACACGCCGTACTAATTAATAGCGAGTAGTTGATTCTGTGGCTCTTGATTTTGTAGCTGTTGATATTTTGATTGCGGAAATCACCCTATGTTAGTGAATTTCTTTTATGGTTTGCGCCGCGCCAATGTGCCGGTATCGATCAAAGAATTATTGGTGTTACTGGAGGCAATGGAACACTACATTGCCTTTGGCAGCATTGATGATTTTTATCTGCTCGCGCGCATCTGCCTGGTAAAAGATGAAAAATATTTCGATCGTTTTGATCAAGCCTTCGGTGCGTATTTTAAGGGTTTAGAGAATCTCGACGATATTGTTGAGGCGCTTATTCCTGAGGATTGGATTCGGTCAGAGTTTATGAAAAACCTGACCGAAGAAGAAAAAGCAAAAATTGATTCGATGGGTGGCTTAGAAGAACTTATTGATCAATTTAAAAAGCGCCTGGAAGAGCAGAAAAAACGTCATCAGGGCGGCAGTAAGTGGGTCGGTACCGGCGGTACCTCTCCATTCGGTAATGCAGGCTATAACCCTGAAGGTATTCGAGTGGGTGGCGAAAGCCGCAATAAGCGCGCCGTTAAAGTATGGGATAAGCGCGAGTTTAAGAACCTCGATGATTCGACTGAGTTGGGTACACGTAATATTAAAGTGGCATTGCGCAAGCTGCGTAAATTTGCCCGTACCGGTGCTGCAGAAGAGTTGGATCTCGATGACACCATTCGCTCGACCGCGAATAACGCGGGTTATCTCGACTTAAAAATGGTGCCGGAGCGCCACAACGCCGTAAAGATTTTATTGTTTTTTGATGTGGGCGGATCCATGGATCCCTACATTCGTGTGTGTGAAGAGTTATTCTCGGCTTGTAAGACCGAGTTTAAGCACATGGAATATTTTTACTTTCATAATTTTATTTACGATTATGTGTGGAAAGATAACCGCCGTAGAACCACAGAAGTTACTAAGCTCTACGACGTACTGCATACCTACAGCAGTGATTATAAAGTTATATTCATCGGTGATGCGGCTATGTCACCCTATGAAATTTCGAGTAAGTACGGGAGTGTTGAATACATGAACGACGAGCCGGGTGCCCTGTGGATGCAGCGCTTAACCGACACGTTTGAAAATGTAATTTGGTTGAATCCGACGCCCCAGCAATATTGGAAGCACACGCAAACTATCCAAATGACACGCGATTTGATAGAAGATCACATGTACCCGCTGACACTTGATGGTATGGAGCAGGGTATTAAGTACCTCATCAAAAAATGAGGGCACCTCTAAAATTGCGCTTTTTCTGCGATAGCGGCGTTAGCTCCGTACTCAAATCCTCATGTATTACACATACACTCTGGTTCTCCATGCGGTGCTGCCTTACTATCACAAAAAAATCACTAATTTTAGAGGCGCCCTTAGGCTTTTTGTCTCTCAATGGGAGCCAATATTGAGCCTCGCTTCACTCAATAAATTAAAGCCTTGTTTTGACAAAGTCATGACGCGCGACCGATATCGATTGGAACGTCAATGGCGAGAGTTACAGGCATTAATTAAAAAATCCAATACAGACGACGGGATAAAACCTGAAACTGAACAGGTTGTTAATCAGCGTTTGGCGAAGTTGCAAAAAGGCATCGATGACTCTGCCGCCTTATTTCAAAAGCGCCTGGACAGTATTCCTGTAATAAATTATCCCGACGGGCTGCCCATCAGTGAGCGTCGCGATGACGTGCGCGAAGCCATTAGCCAGCATCAAGTTATCATTCTTGCGGGCGAAACAGGCTCCGGTAAAACCACCCAGATACCTAAAATATGCCTGGAATTAGGCCGAGGTGTTAAAGGGCTGATTGGGCATACACAGCCGCGTCGTATTGCAGCTCGAACAGTTGCCAGCCGAATAGCCGAGGAGTTGAGCGTCAATTTGGGTGAGTCGGTGGGTTATCAGGTTCGCTTCACAGATCACAGTAAAGATACCTCTCATATAAAATTGATGACCGACGGTATTTTATTAGCAGAAATTCAAAAAGATCGCTTTCTTAATCGTTACGACACACTGATTATTGATGAGGCTCACGAGCGCAGTCTCAATATCGATTTTATTTTGGGTTATCTCAAAACTATTCTGCCCAAGCGTCCCGATTTAAAAATTATTATTACCTCCGCTACGATTGATCTTGAACGCTTTTCTCAACATTTTTCTGACAGCAAGGGCAACGGAGCGCCGATCATAGAGGTGTCTGGTCGTACCTATCCGGTAACAACGCACTATCGGCCAATGACGGAAGACTATGATGATCAATATCAGGCGATCACCAATACTGTTTCCGAGATTCTTAATAGCGAGAAAGGGCAAGATGGTCAACGTGGAGGAGACATATTAGTTTTCCTCAGCGGTGAACGAGAAATTCGAGAAACCGCAAAAGCGTTGCGCCATACGAATTTCCCTCACTTGGACATTCTTCCTTTATACGCACGTTTAAGCTTGGCTGAGCAGAATAAAATATTTCAGGGCCATCGTGGTCGAAGGGTGGTACTGAGTACCAACGTGGCTGAGACGTCTTTAACCGTGCCGGGTATACGCTACGTAATTGATCCCGGTTTTGCACGGATCAGTCGTTATTCCTATCGATCTAAAATACAACGCTTGCCTATTGAGGCAATTTCTCAAGCCAGTGCCAATCAGCGACAAGGCCGGTGTGGCCGGGTCAGTGCGGGTATCTGTTATCGCCTGTATGACGAGCAGGACTTTTTAGCGCGTCCTGAATTTACGGATGCTGAAATTCAGCGTACCAATTTGGCGGCGGTCATATTACAAATGCTCAGTTTACGTATTGGCGATATACGTAATTTCCCATTTGTGGATAAGCCGGATCAGCGATTCATTAATGATGGCTATAAGCTCTTACAGGAATTGCAGGCCGTTGACACCAAAGGGAATTTAACACCCCTTGGCCGAAAGTTAATGACTCTTCCTGTCGACCCTAAGTTAGGGAGGATGCTGTTAGCCGCCGCGGACCACAGTTGCCTGAATGAACTGCTTATCATTATTAGTGCACTATCCGTGCAAGATCCGCGTGAACGCCCTGCAGAAAAGAAGCAGGCTGCCGATGAAAAACATCGTCGTTTTAATGATGAGCACTCTGACTTTATTGCCTATATAAACCTGTGGCAGTACGCAGAGGAACAACGGCAGGAGTTGTCACAAAGCCAGTGGCGTAAACAATGTAAGCGGGAGTATCTGTCTTACATACGGTTGCGTGAGTGGCGCGATGTACATCGTCAATTGTTGCTGGCGATTAAAGCCTTAAAACTGGAAGTAAATAAACAGCCTGCTGATTATGAGTCTATTCATAGGGCGCTATTGGCCGGTTTATTGGGGCAGGTGGGCAATAAGGCCGAGGATCGAGAATACCTTGGCGCGCGCAATCGTCGCTTTATGATTTTCCCTGGTTCGAGCCAGATAAAAAAATCACCCAAGTGGTTGGTTGCCGGTCAATTAATGGAGACTTCAAAGGTCTTTGCCCATCAAGTGGCAAAAGTTGAACCGCCCTGGATTCTTAAGGCGGCTGAACATTTGGTTAAACGCCAGCAGTATGAGCCTCACTACGATGCAAAGTCTGGGCAGGTGATGGCGTTTGAGCGGGTTAGTTTATATGGTCTTATGCTCGTAGAAAAAGCACGGGTGAGTTTCGGTAAAATTGATCCAGTGACATCTCGTTCAGTATTTATTCGTTCCGCTTTGGTTGAAGGTCGCTATGCGGAGAGTATGAAGAACAAGAGTGCAGTAAAAGCTCAAGGAGCCTTCTTTAAAGCCAATGAACAGCTTATTGCGGATATCCATGATCTGGAGGCTAAATCCCGCCGTCGCGATATAGTTGTCGATGATGAAGCCATCTATCGCTTTTACGATGAAAGGGTGCCCAGTGATGTGGTTCATTTGGCCGGTTTTGAGCACTGGCGAAAAGAGGTAGAGCAAACTCAGCCGAAGCTATTGTATTTAAATCGTGAAACGATCATGCAGCACGATGCCAGTGCAATTACCGAGGCACAGTTTCCCAGTCAGTTGAATTGCGATGGTTTATCTTTCCCTCTTAGTTACCACTTTGAGCCCGGTCACCCAACCGATGGTGTGAGTATTCAGGTACCTGTGGCGGCGTTACATCTTGTGCCCGAACAACGTTTGGAGTGGCTGATACCCGGTATTCTGCGTGAAAAATGCATCGCTCTACTAAAAGGCTT
>JAUVQU010000251.1 GCA_030597965.1 Cellvibrionaceae bacterium | reverse complement strand
TTATTTTGACACTCAGTGTGATTGCGCAGCAGGGTTCTTACGTCATCATATCGCGTGATCATCCAAACGTTGCGAACAGGGTCTAAATAAACAGGGTGCTTATCACGCAGCAAATCGTAATAGTGATACACATTATTATGGTAATCGGGCGTCTGAATATTAAACAGTGGTTCCATAGGACAATATCTCACATCAATCAATGACAGTACGTCTATACCAACAGACAGGGGCCGAGCGGGTCAAGGTTCTTAAGCCTAGCGCTCAAATATAGCATGCAAAAAAGCAGTGTTCTTTCGCCAGCAGGGCTGGCTCCCACACAGGCGCTTTATTGCTTTACCGTAACAGCGCTTCCAACGATAGGTATTCCGCCACGGCTGCGTGGTTAACACTTTCAAGAAAGGGCACCTCACCCAGCAACGGCGCTGAGATGAGTGTTTTTAGTGTCATCAAATTTTCTTCGTAGGCGCTCATCTGAGGATCGATGCGGTTAGCAATCCAACCTGCCAATTTAAGACCATCACGCTCTATAGCTTCCGCAGTTAACAATGCATGATTGATACACCCGAGCTTCATGCCAACCACAAGGATTACTGGAAACTCTAATTCTTTGGCTAAATCCGCCATAGTTTCACGCGGGTTGAGCGGCACTCGCCAACCACCTGCACCCTCAATTACACCAAATTCAAATCGCTGCATATTAAAACCCCGACAAAAACCGCCGAGCCGTTGTACCGAAAGATTCTTTCCCGCTTGCATCGCGGCGATATGTGGCGCTACCGGCGGCGCAAAGGCCACAGGGTTCACAATGTCGTAAGGTAAATCCAGAGTCATGGCGGCTTGTAACTGCACAGCGTCATCGTTGCGAAAACCATCATCAGTCAAGTCACATCCTGCTGAAATAGGTTTCATAGCCGCTGTCTTTAAACCGGCTTGCTGAGCCTTCACTAACAGACCGCAGGCCATTAATGTTTTCCCTGCGTCAGTATCAGTGCCTGTTACAAAATAGATTTTCTTTGCCACAATAAATTTCCAAACTTTCAAGAGAACTTTAAATATTATGCAGTCAACGTTATGTAATAGACTTCGTAAGTTGCGGGCAACAATCCATCACTTTGCCGATGAGTTTCGTACGCCTGCCGAAAGGCTTTGATTCGCTGGCGACCAGTAAGACCCGCACTTTGCCCCTGGTTCATATTATGCGCACCGAGGGTTTTCAATTCATAGGTAAGATCGCGCACCTGTTTAAAGCGCAGCACTTTAGTCTGCTCTTCAAAGCCTTCAATCTGTAAACCTGTATTTTTAATGGCGGCCACCAATTGTGTGCGCGAGGCAAACGAATTAACGTGGGTATAACGATCCACCTGTGACCAGGCATCACGTAATTCACACAGAGTGTCCGGCCCCAGGGTCGCGATTGACAAAGAAGCGCCTGGCTTCATAACACGTTTTAATTCGGTAAATAACTGAGTTAAATCGGTACACCATTGAATAGTCAAAGACGAAAACAACAAATCGAAACTTTGATCGGCAAAGGGTAATTGCTCTGCATCACCGCACACACCCGAACTGGTATCGGGGCACTGCCGTGAGGCAAACTGCAACATGCCTTCCGCCAGATCCAAGCTCACTTGATACTCGCTCAGTGGCTTTAAATACGGCGTAAAATAACCAGTACCACTACCGAGATCGATCAGGCAGCGCTCATTTAATAATGCATCGACACCTGCGCTTTTTGCTAAACCCGCCAGTAAATACTCACCGATTTCTCGCTGTAGGTACGCCACCGAATCATAACTATTGGCGGCGCGACTGAATGATTCAGCAACACGGCGCTTATCTACCGGCGTACTAACGCTTCGTCTCCCTAAAAAATTTAATATCTTCTCAGCCACGATTGCAGGTTGCGACCAGTGCAGTGCATGGCAGGCATCGCTCACCAATTCACACCTTTGTTGTGCATTCAACTCTGTAACTATTTCGCAGACTGTTGCTGGCACCAGGGCATCTTCTACCGCAAACAGGTGTAATCCCGGCTGTGCTATTTGAGCAAACTTTTGAGTGTTATCCAGCTCGCCCAATAACTTTAAACCCTCAAGCCAATCGATAGGCTGAGCATTTGCCTCTTCCAAAGAAGAGGAACACTGCTCACGCAACTGCTTGAGCAGCTGGCGCTCATTGGGATCACCCGCCGCCATTAATCCCGCAAAACGCTTTAAAGTAGTGACCGAGTTAGCTGAATAGGCATCACAGAATTGCGAGAAGGTATTTATTGGCATGGCCATTGGCCACTGCTCGCTCTCAGCAAAGCGTAAATTGCTGGCAAGGGTAATTAAGGCACTGACTCTCTGTGGATAGACAGCCGCTATGTGTGTGGCCAGCATCCCACCCAGAGACCACCCCAAATAAATAGCCCGCTCGGGCAATGCTGCCAAGAGCTCTTCAACCCATTGATCAAGAGGTAATGGTGTACTATCAGCAAAGCTCGGCAGCTCTACCGCAACCAGATCAAATGAGGCATTAAGGCGCTCGAGTAGCGGCTGCCAACTACGGCTGTCACAGCCCCAGCCATGTAACAACACCAGTGGCTCAGCTGCAGTCCCGTGAAGTGCAGGTAAATTATGAACGGTAATAGCCGGGGTCGCCGCCGGTGCATGAGAGATGTCTAACATGCGGAGCCTGCCTGTAGTGATGACAGCTGAGTGCATTGACTCAGTGCATCCAATAAGCGATCAACCTGCTCTTCTGAATGAGCGGCACTCAGGGTAATACGCAACCGCGCACTGCCTGCAGGCACAGTTGGTGGACGAATAGCCCCAACCCAAATGCCTTGCTGTTTCAAGCTCTCGGCCACGGTCATAGTATCTTCAGAGCTGCCCACGAGTACGGGCTGAATCGCCGTCTG
>JAUVQU010000215.1 GCA_030597965.1 Cellvibrionaceae bacterium | reverse complement strand
GGGTTGCTCGGACGGGGATGGCTCGGGCGCATGATTTTCATCTTGATTGTAATAGTCTGAATAACCTTCGTGCTGGTCCCACTCAGAGAAAGATGTGTGGTCGGGAGCAGACGAGTGGTCGGGGATGGATGAATAGTCGTGGTGGTGAGGCGCTTCATGGTTCTCGGAAGCGGTTGGAGCTGCTTCCGTGCGAGCTCTATCTGCGGCTTCATCGGCTGTATTTGAATGAGGTTTGGGTGCGGGTGATGCGTAGGTTTCTTCCGGTTCGATCAGATCCATTAATGTTTCTACGGGCAGGCCAGCCCTTTGCGCGAGGTTGCCGAACATTAATTCGCGGTAAACGCCTTGAGGTAGTTTGTGCAGCAGTGGGGCGGCGCGTTTGCTGAGCCTTGCGCGGCCCTCCATTGTTTTGATGTCGATATCTTCTGAGACGCTGTCGAACAGAAATTCTTCCATCGGCACGGCTTGTTCAATTTGCCTGGTAAATTTTTCTTCGCCAATTTGGCGGATGAGGGTGTCGGGGTCCTCGCCGTCCGGTAAAAATAAAAACTTTATTTGTCGGCCGTCGGTCATGGCGGGGAGGCTGCTTTCCAGTGCACGTTTGGCTGCGGTGCGCCCGGCCTTGTCTCCGTCAAAACAAAAAACCACTTCAGTGGTGTGCTTGAATGCGAGCGTTAGGTGATCTTCACCACAGGAGGTACCGAGGGTGGCAGCCCCGTAGCGGATACCAAACTGGGCGAGTGCGACCACGTCCATGTAGCCTTCGACGACAAGCAGTCGTGGCAGTTGTTTGTGCGCGAGACGGGCTTCATAGAGGCCATAAAGTTCGCGGCTCTTGTGGAAGACGGGTGTTTCCGGGGAGTTAAGGTACTTGGGTTTGTCGTCTCCCAGAACGCGGCCGCCAAACCCAATAACGCGTCCGCGTACATCGCGAATAGGGAACATGATGCGGTTGCGAAAGCGATCGTAGCGTTTGTTGTCTTCGGGTTTTTGGATGACCATGCCGCCGTCGACGAGGAGCTTGCGGTCGTGCTCATCCAGACCGATGCTTTTGAGGAGGTTGTCCCAGCCGGGTGGGGCATAGCCGATGCCAAAGTCTTTGGCGATGGCGCCCGTTAAGCCGCGGTTTTTTAAGTAGGTAATGGCGTGTGCTTTGGCTGGGCTGTGGCGCAGTTGCTGCTGGAAGTGTTGATCGGCTAGCTCCAGCAATTTGTAGAGATCTTTGCGTTCTTGTTGGGCCTTGCCGTCGCCTTTGGCTTCGCGCGGGACTTCAAGTCCGGCCATTTTGGCCAGTTCTTCCACGGCATCAGGAAAGCTGGTGCGGTCATAGTCCAGTAAAAAGCCGAGGGCGCTGCCGCTGGCGCCGCAGCCAAAGCAGTAGTAAAACTGTTTGTCGGGGCTGACGGTAAAGGATGGGGTTTTTTCTTCGTGAAACGGGCAGCAGGCGCTGTAGTTTTTACCGGCGCGTTTGAGTTTTACGCGGCTGTCCACAACATCGACAATGTCGATGCGATCGAGTAGTTCATCAATAAAATTTTGTGGGATTAAGCCGGCCATGGCCGAAGTCTACCTGACTGCCGAAGTTAGATATAGGCTAACGGATACTATTGGACTTTACGTGCAGAGGTCTCAGTTTAGTTGCGCTTTAACCAGTTTACTAATGACGCCCATGTCGGCACGGCCTTGCACTTGAGGTTTGACGATAGCCATGACTTTGCCCATATCGCGGACTGACTCGGCACCTGATTCTGCGATGGCGGAGCTAACGATAGTTGCCAGCTCTTCTTCGCTCAGTGCTTCAGGAAGGAATTCCTGAATGACGACCATCTCATTGCGCTCGATCTCAGCCAGATCTTCACGGCCAGCGTCTGCGAATTGAGTAATGGAGTCCCGACGTTGCTTGCACATCTTGTCCAACACCGCTAATACTCGGGCGTCGTCCACTTCAATGCGTTCGTCGACTTCGATACGTTTGATTTCTGCTTGGATGAGGCGAATGGTGCCGAGGCGCTGTTTTTCTTTGGCGCGCATGGCTGCTTTCATTGCATCTTTAATTTGGGCTTTCAATGCATTCATCCTTTTTACGCACAAGCTTTCTATATACACGTAAGACGCTAGAATTTTAGCGTCCTATACTGCTAATGAAAGCTGGTGGTGAATTTAAGCGGTCAGTTCAGCGGGCGAACCAACCAAAGGGCTTAAATTAGTACAGGCGTACAAACTTTTTAGATTCGCGGCTCACCTTTTTAGCGTGACGCTTAACAGCGGCAGCGGCAGCACGTTTACGTACTGTGGTGGGCTTTTCATAGTGCTCGCGACGGCGAACTTCAGCCAGAATACCGGCTTTTTCGCATGAGCGCTTGAAGCGACGTAGAGCGATATCAAATGGTTCGTTTTCTTTAAGCTTTACTGAAGGCATCTCTTTACCTGTGGGTCAGTTCAATTCATTAAATTCAGCGATTCCAAAGCTTGTTTCTAGCCCGCAGGCCGAACACACACTTAGGAATCCAAGGGGCGCAGATTCTATACACTTCATTGATGGACTGCAAGCCTGTTTATGGATGAAAAGGCGAGTAAAGGGGTGATAAATAGGTCGGAATTATAAAGGCGCTGGTTCTTGTGGTTGAGTGTTATTATGATGCGCGCTATTGCTGGGCGCTGGTGGTTCTGTTGAAAGAGGGTATTTCACCGGAAAATCACGCTATTTACCAATTAAAGAGAGTTGTATGCGGGTATTGGGGCTGGAAACATCCTGTGATGAAACAGGTGTTGCATTATATGACAGCGAAGCCGGGTTATTGGCGCATCGTTTGTACAGTCAGGTTGAGTTGCACGCCGAATATGGTGGTGTGGTGCCAGAGCTGGCCTCGCGGGATCATGTACGTAAAACCTTGCCGCTCATTAATGAGTTGCTCGCAGAAACGGGTTTCAGTAAGCAGGATATTGATGCGGTTGCCTATACCGCAGGTCCGGGCCTGGCTGGTGCGCTTATGGTTGGCTCTTGTATTGGCCGTGCGCTGGCCTACGGGTGGGGTGTTCCTGCCATTGGTGTACACCATATGGAAGGCCATTTATTGGCTCCGATGCTAGAGGATGAGCCGCCGGAATATCCGTTTGTGGCCTTGTTGGTCTCGGGCGGGCACACCCAATTGGTGCAGGTGGAGGCCATTGGTGAGTACATACTATTAGGCGAGTCTTTAGATGATGCGGCGGGTGAAGCCTTTGATAAGGTTGCCAAAATGCTGGATTTGGATTATCCGGGCGGACCGCGCGTGGCGGCTTTGGCGGAGCAGGGCGATAAAGAGCGCTTTACCTTCCCTCGTCCAATGGTGGATCGGCCCGGTTTGGACTTCAGCTTCAGTGGGCTGAAAACCTACACTTTAAATACAGTAGCGAAACACGCATTAGAAGACGGTCTGCCCGACGACCAGACCTGTGCGGATATTGCCTGTGCTTTTCAGGAGGCGGTGGTCGATACCCTGGTGATCAAATGCCGTCGTGCCATTGAACAGACGGGCTTTAAGACCCTGGTGATTGCCGGTGGCGTGTCGGCCAATACACGATTGCGTGAGCGTTTAGAGGAGGCTTTAGCTAAGAAGGGCGCGAAAGTGTTTTATGCGCGCCATGAGTTTTGCACGGATAACGGTGCGATGATTGCCTTTGCCGGGTGTCAGCGCCTTGTTGCGGGGCAAGAAGAAGCCCTGGGTATTAAAGTGAGGCCGCGCTGGCCGCTTGATACGTTGGAACCGCTCGTTTGAGGCGAAAGACGTGAGAGGTAAGACGCTTTAGGGGCTGTTTTCGGTAGTCATTTAGCATCTGGCACCACATGAAAGCTTCAGGCCACAAGAAATTAACTAGAGAGCAAAAATGGATATTGTTTATATTCGTGACCTCCGTATTGACACCATTATCGGTATTTACGATTGGGAGCGTCAGGTACGCCAGACCGTGAGTCTGGATCTGGAGATGGCCGCCGATATTCGGCAGGCAGCCGCGACGGACGACATTCAGTTTGCATTGAATTATAAGTCGGTGGCTAAGAGGCTAATTCAGTTTGTTGGCGACAGCGAGTTTCTGTTGGTGGAAACCATGGCTGAAGAAGTGACGCGTATTGTGCGTGAAGAATTTAATGTGCCATGGGTGAAATTAAGACTGAGTAAACCGGGCGCACTTAGGCAGTCTCAGGATGTGGGCTTGATTATTGAGCGGGGCAAAAAACCTG
>JAUVQU010000045.1 GCA_030597965.1 Cellvibrionaceae bacterium | reverse complement strand
AGGTCACTGTCACCAAAAACAAGGCGGTAAAACGGTTCATCGAAGCAAGCTTCTCTCAACGCCAGCGCCTGCTTAAAGCGATGCACAAGCAGTGATTTACTGAGCGGATGCTCAATATCGCGGTTAATGATGCGAGCGCAAATCAATCCTGTTGGGTTAATTGTGGCAACACCCAGAGTTTTACCTCGGTTATTGCAGACGATGGCCTGCTCACCAGCGGCGAAGTCTTTGAGAGGGGTCTGCTGCACATCCACCTCATTAGAGAACACCCACAGATGCCCACGCTTCAGGCGACGATCGGCCTGTGATTTGAGTATAAGTTTGCGCATTGATTGCTCGTCTGTGGTTATGGCCATCGCTGTATCCGCCGCTGTATAAATCGCATAAAAAGTAGGGCGCGCATTATAGCCATCTTAGGATCACAAAGAGAGCGATAATAAATATTCAAATAGATAACTGTTGGCGCTGCTGCGCCGAGAATTGCTGTAGTTGCGGCATGATGAGATGAAAGTGCTCCGCTAAAAAACTTCTCTCACGGCGCAGTACTGGCATGACCTCAAATAAGGTAGTTCTACGTGATAACCGTTGTGCAATACGCTCTAACACCTGCTCGAGTAAATCCAGGTCTGCGTATCGCTCAAATAAATTGTTGCTTTTAGCTCTACCTATAAGCACACGAGCATTTTCGGGCAGCCGCTGCTGCTGATCTTCGCAGCATTGATAGAACTCCCCACAAAAGTCAGGTAGAGAGCGGGGATCATGCTCTGCCCAATAGGACGCCAACAAGTGATCAAAAAAGACGTCCAGTGCAATACCTGCAATACGGCGATGCCCCACCCCCAAGCGCTCCACACAGGCTTTAAACTCGGGCAACTGATCAACATAGGCATCTATCGAGCGATGCAGATATACCCCCGCCAGCACTTCTCGCGACCAGAGCTGGTCTGTCGCATCTACCAACAAAGATGAGTGGCCTTGAGCGTGGGCCCCTAATAACAAATCGTTGGCACCCAATGCCAGCCATTCGGGCTGTAAGCGCCCCTTGAGAAAATCGCCCAATAACCCGCCCAGCTGAGCATCAAACTGCTCACCGGAAAGGGCTATATGGGCCAGATAGTTCATTCGTTAGGTATACTGTTCATGCAAAGGGGTTTTTATTACATATGTACTGGGCGTAGTAATCGCTCACATACCTTTCGAAGTCTTGCTGGGGCAGAGCTTCCAGCTCTTTTTGCTTTTGCAGAGACTCTGCTGCTATAGACTCCATGAGACTTTGCTTTTCCGCACTCAGCGGCTCATCAAGATACGCGCGACTGTGTTCAACCGACAGACGCATCGCCAGGCGGAAAAACGTTTCGCCGTTATCTTCCATATCACTAAGGATTTTTGCAGACGGTGTTAAAGACGGATTATCTAACTTGGCCCGCTGGGCAATGACGGCTTCAGAATAAACCAAGGTATCGTAACTTTTATCCAGCAATGCCGCCGCCAATAACATCTCATCCAGTAATGCATGCCCCCATTGCGGCAAGCTTTGCTCACCGATTGAGCTCAATAAACGCATATTCGGGTCGCGCCCTTCGTAGACCATACGACGCTGATTCTCGAGAGAGCGCTGGTACTTTTCTGGCGTCGCTTCTTCACTGCTGTCTAACAAGCAATAAAGTAAAAACACGTCGAGAAAATACATTTGCTCAGTATTAATGCCTAGCGGTTCGTAAGGGTTTAAATCCACACAACGAACTTCGATGTACTCAACACCTCGTGACTGCAACGCACTCAGCGCCGTTTCACCTGAATGACTGGTGCGCTTAGGACGAATGGTGCTGTAAAACTCATTCTCAATTTGCAGAAGACTGGTATTGAGTTGGCGATACTGCCCCTCTTCGTTCTTCTCCCCCATTTTGACGTACTCGTCGTGAGGCTGAGTGATCGCTTTACACAGTGTTTGAATGTAATTATCCAGATTGTTGTAACAAATAATCAATGAGTCTTGGGCGCTGCTTTGATAACCCAAATCACCCATGCGCAGCGAGGTCGCAAACGGAGTATGTAAACTGTGATCATCCTCACCGAAAGCTTCTAATGCATGACTGCGATGCTTAACAAAGCTGCGACATACCGCTGGCGAGGCACCAAACAAATACAACAGCAACCAGAAGTTGCGGCGGAAATTACGAATCAGGTCGAAATAGCGTCGATTTTTATACAACTCTAGAGACTCACCTTCTTCCCCTTCGCGCCCGTACCAAAAACTCCAAAACTCATCGCCCATGGAAAAATTGTAATGAATACCCGCGATGGTTTGCATTAGGCGTCCATAACGCTCACCCAAACCGTGGCGATAAACGGTCTTCATCTGCGCGGCATTCGACGTGCCGTATTGAGCCAGGGGTACTTCACTGTCTTCCCCCAGCATACAGGGCATGGAAGCCCCCCAAAGGCACTCGCCGTCGCCTTTCAACTGACTGTAGGTAAAGCGCTGTACGTCATCCAGCTGCTGGATGAGCTCTTCTGTGTCTTCCGTTGGCGGGGTAATAAACTCAAGCAGAGCTTCGGAGTAATCCGTGGTGATATTAGGGTGGGTAAACGCTGAGCCCAAGCCCTGATGATGGGGGGTTTGCGCCAGACGACCTTCTGGCGTGACGCGCAGACTTTCCTTTTCTAAACCTTTTATAACACGTACAACGCGCTCATTTCCGCTTTCGGACAATACCGCTAAACGTTGGCTCAGTAATGACAAAAGGTTTCTCCTTAATTAATAGGGGCTACCGCTATTCAGCCGTTTCAACTGTAGTAGCATCTGCCGACTCTTTACTTGCGTAATTTATCATCGGCGGCAGGTCTTCATCCTTTAACAAAGGCACACCTTTGTTGTTTAAAGTGCACTCCAGGATCTTGATCCGCAGCTTATAATTCTTGGAGTTCACCTCAATCATCTGATTCAAGGCTTCATCATGGTGAGAAGTAGAAAAAAGACTGCGGGCATCACGCCCATCGGTCCACTCGCCGCGTTTATTCAACAACAACTTATCCTGATCCTGAAGTACAAACACTTGGGCCATTACACACCTCCGCTAGCTTTCTATTCTTACGACTTACCTAGCTTTCTTCTTATTCTTACTCTGCGCCTGAGTAAACAATGCCGCCATAGTACCCTGTCCAGCAGGCTTAGAGGAATGTTTTGGCGCGCTCGACATATGCTTGCGCGACGACCTGCGCTCCGCACCTTTTGGTGCTGACGACTGCTCGCCCGGCTCATCACTCAAACGCATGGACATACCAATACGCTTGCGCACCGCATCCACCTGTATCACTTTTACTTTGACAATATCGCCCGCTTTTACAATCTCTCGAGGATCTTTTACAAAACTCTCTGATAGCGCCGATATATGAACCAGACCGTCCTGATGCACACCCACATCCACAAAAGCGCCAAAGTTGGTGACGTTGGTGACGGTACCCTCAAGCACCATACCCTCAATTAAGTCAGAGATTTTTTCGACGCCATCCTGCAACTTAGCGGTTTTAAATTCTGGACGCGGGTCGCGGCCAGGCTTACCCAATTCTGAAATAATGTCAGTCACCGTCGGCAAACCAAACTGTTCACTGGTGAAATCACTCGGCTTCACACTGCGCAAGAACCTCGTATCACCCACCACACCTTTAATTTCTCGTTCGTGCTTTTTGGCGATAGCTTCAACTACTTCGTAAGTTTCAGGATGAACCGCTGAAGCGTCCAACGGGTTATCGCCGTCAGCCACCCGCAAAAAACCCGCCGCCTGCTCAAAGGTTTTTTCACCAAAACGCGTGACATCTTTTAATTGATTGCGGTTTTTAAAAGCCCCATTGCGGTCGCGAAAATCAACAATGTTATTGGCCAGAGTTTGATTCAACCCAGAAACTCGCGCTAACAGAGGAGCTGATGCAGTGTTCACCTCAACCCCTACCGCGTTTACACAGTCTTCCACTACAGCATCCAGTGAGCGTGCCAATTGAGTCTGCGACACATCGTGCTGATACTGGCCCACACCAATTGCTTTTGGTTCAATTTTTACCAGCTCAGCCAGAGGATCCTGTAACCGTCGCGCGATCGAAATAGCACCACGAATAGTCACATCGAGATCTGGGAATTCTTTAGCGGCAAATTCAGACGCTGAGTAGATCGAGGCCCCCGCCTCATTAACCACGACCTTTTGGGCATTAATGTCTTTGTGTGCTTTGAGCACATCGCCAACAAACTTATCGGTCTCGCGTGAGGCTGTACCGTTACCAATCGCAATCAAGCCCACATCGTGCTTTCTGCACAAAGCGACCAACGTCAACTCCGCCTCGCGTACTTTATTGTGAGGTTGCGTAGGGAAGATGGCGCCGTGATCCAGCACCTTGCCGGTGGCATCTACGACCGCCACTTTGACACCAGTACGCAAACCCGGGTCCAGGCCAATTGTTGCTTTTTGGCCAGCGGGAGCGGCTAACAACAAGTCTTTTAAGTTGCTGGCAAATACACCAATAGCACCCTCTTCAGCACGTCCACGCAATTCACCCAGCAGATCAGTTTCTAAGTGGGTGAGCAGCTTCACGCGCCACGTCCAGCGCACCACTTCGTGTAACCAACGGTCTGCAGCTCGCCCCTGATTTTTAA
Source organism: Cellvibrionaceae bacterium (assembly GCA_030597965.1). GTDB lineage: Bacteria > Pseudomonadota > Gammaproteobacteria > Pseudomonadales > Cellvibrionaceae > JAUVQU01. The sequence goes on along the minus strand of JAUVQU010000045.1, from coordinate 9,029 downwards.
TATTCCAATGGTCACCCACCATAGCTTCACAGGGGTGGCTCGTAGCTGAAGTCGCTTCTGAATCGCCCTTTTTTGATTCATCCATAGTAATCGACAGAGATAAGAAACCTTCGTTACGGCCACGAAAGAATGCCAGCGCCCGGTGCGAGGGAATGCTTTTAATCGGCTCATCGTATTCAAAATAGTCTTGGAATTTAGCGGCTTCCTGCTCTTTCCCTGAAATCACACGGGTTGAGATTACGCCATTGTCTTTTAAGAATTGTCGCAAACTACCCAACAGTTGAGCATCTTCGCTGAAGCGCTCCATAAGGATTTGTTTGGCGCCGTCGAGCGCCATTTTAATGTCCGTAATCTTCAGCGCTTCTTCGCTGCCATCGTTCGCTGCAGCGCCCACCAAAAACTGAGCCGCGTCCTCTTCCGGGATCAGTGTTGGATCAGCCAACAAACTATTCGCCAAAGGCTCTAAGCCGGCTTCGCGTGCAATTTGCGCTTTAGTACGACGACGCGGCTTATAAGGGAGGTATAAATCTTCTAACCGGTTTTTTGTCTCAGCTGAGTTTATGTCCGCTTCTAACGCAGGGGTCAGCTTCTCTTGATCGGCAATGCTTTTGAGTATTGCCGCGCGACGATCTTCAAGCTCACGCAGATAACGCAATCTCTCTTCTAGTGTCCGCATTTGAGAATCATCAAGACCACCAGTAACCTCTTTACGGTATCGTGAGATAAATGGCACGGTCGCACCTTCATCCAACAAGTTTACGGCCGCTGTAACCTGACGCTCATTAACATTTAATTCTTCGGAAATACGGAGGGAAATACTTTTCATTAACACACTCTGATGAACTTATTATTGCAACTAGACTCATTGTTGCGACCGATGTTACTTAATCGAAGCCTTATTTTTAGTGGTGGCATTAGCTAAAGAAACCAAGCCGGGGGCTATTATGCGAAAACCTCGCCCACTTAAACAGGCTTGTATTTCTAAAATATTTATGCGTCTTTTCAAGCGAATACAAGCGGCGGAATTTGATGGAACCAATCTATGTGAAGTTGCGTAAACTCAAGGGACACAAGGATATAAAATGACTAAACTATCACCACTCGTCACGAAGATAGTGATTACAGTCCCACAAGGAATTAACACGTGAGCCAGACATCATTTTTTAAGCGTATCCCCACGCCCCTTTTGATACTCGTGATCGGGCTGATATTGGTTATAGCTCTCGCCTCCCTTAAACCTAAACCAGAACCGTTACCGGAAGCAGCAGCAGACCCTATCCTGGTCGAAGTGATTAAAGCCGAACCTAAGGCAATGAAACTAACGGTTCACTCTCAGGGCACGGTAGCGCCCAAAAGAGAAATTGAGCTTGTAGCCGAGGTGGCTGGCCGTATTACTCTCACGACTGAAAACTTTGTCAGTGGTGGCTTTGCAACGGCTGGAGAGCTACTGGTACAAATTGACCCAAGAGACTACCAACTGGCTAAAATTCAAGCCAATGCCAGAGTTAAAGAAGCTGAACAGATTTTAGCTACTGAACGAGGCAGAGCCCGCCAGGCAAAACGCGAATGGCGAAATCTCGGCAATACCGATGCCAACGACCTGTTTTTACGCAAACCTCAATTAGCCGCTGCAGAAGCTCAAGTGGCGGCAGCCAAAGCTGATCTCGCTAAAGCGGACCTCAACATTGAGCGCAGCCGTATTACGCTGCCCTTCGATGGACGCATTCGCACCACCAAAGTCAACCTGGGTCAGTATGTAACTCCAGGCATTTCAGTTGCTCAGGTTTTTGATACAGGCACAGCTGAAATCCGCCTGGCGCTCACCGACCGCGAAGCATCACTTTTAGCACTGCCCCTTTCGCCATCTCCCACAGGCACACCAAATAATAACAGCGAACAACCTGAAGTCATCATTCGGGGCGTCGTAGCCGGAAAAGAATTGGAATGGCAGGGGGAGAATCACTCGTACCGATGCCAGCCTCGACACTCGCTCTCGTTTTTATTACGCCGTGGCCGAGATAGAGCAGCCCTTCATCGCCACCGAAGACATGCCGACCCCGATCATAGCAGGCCTGTTTGTTGAGGCTGAGATCCAAGGTCGTGAATTGAGTGATGTCATTAAACTGCCCAAGTCCGCATTATTTAAAAACAATCAACTCTATTTGGTCGATACAGAAAAACGGATACAACTGGTTCAGGTCAAAGTGCTGCAAACCGACAATGAACATGCGTGGATACAAGGCAATATAAAACCCAACGCACAGGTTGTACTAAATAAACAACGCAGCCTTATGCCTGGCGTCACCGTGAACACTCAAGGCGGGCAGTAAACCATGGGGAAAATAATTCAGTGGTTTATTGAGAACCCCATCGCCGCCAACGCCCTGATGATCATTATTGCTATCGGCGGTCTTACCAACATCAAGGCCATCAACAAACAAGTATTTCCCGGTGTGGAAGTGGGCCGAGTCGTAGTGACCGTACCTTACCTGGGAGCAGGCCCACTCGAGGTTGAAGAGCTAATCGTCAAGCGTGTTGAAGAAGCGATTGCCGACCTCGACGGTATAGACGAGATCAGCTCGACATCACGCCAAGGCATGGGAACGGTGACCGTCAAAGCCCTCAACGGCTATGACATACAACAACTTATAAACAACATCAAAACCAAAGTGGATGCCATTTCTACTTTTCCATCAGACTCCGAACGAGCGACCATCACTGAAATCCTTTGGCGCTCAGACATTATGAGCATCGCCATTTATGGCGACGTTGACGAGGCCGAATTAAAAAGTATTGGCGAGCAAGCCCGTGACGAAATATCGCTATTAAGCGGTGTTTCATTAGTGCGCCTGAACGGCACCCGTCCGGATGAGATGTCGATTGAACTCTCCGAAAACACACTGCGTCATTATAACTTGAGCTTTGATCAGGTAACTAATGCCATTCGCCAGTCTTCGATGAACATTCCCGCGGGCACGATTCAATCCAGCGAAGGCGATATTCAACTGCAAACTCGAGCACAAGCCTATAACGCCGATGACTTCCGCCGTATTGTGGTTGACAGTCGTGAAGATGGATCCCAGCTAAAGCTGGAGGATGTTGCCATCATCTCCGATGGCTTTGCCGAGCAGGATGTTGTGTCTCGCTTTAATGGCAAGCCCGCTGTATTTCTGGAAGTTATGGGTTCGGAGAGTCCTAATGTGCTGCGCTCTGCTAAAGCTCTCAATACTTATATTGGCGAGCAAGAAAAGCTGCTGCCCAATGGCGTCAAAATGGTGGTCTGGAAAGATTGGTCTGAATTGTTTAAGGGACGGATGTCTCTGCTGGCTAAAAATGCCGTCGGTGGACTGATTTTAGTTTTCATCGTATTAATGCTGTTTCTGCGTCCGGCACTGGCAGCCTGGGTCAGTGTCGGCATCGCGATCTCTTTTCTGGGGACTTTCTGGCTACTGCCTTATTTTAACGTCAGCCTGCACATGATCTCCCTGTTCGCCTTCCTCATGGTGCTGGGAATTGTGGTCGATGATGCCATTATCGTCGGCGAGAGTATTTACAGTGCCCAACAGCGAGGAATGAAGGGTAACGCCGCCGCTGCCGGTGGCGCCAAAATGGTCTCAAGGCCCGTACTGTTTGCTGTCATCAGCACCATGATGTTTTTCGCTCCAATGCTCACCACCCCCGGGGTTATGGGTGATATGAGTTACGCCGTCCCCGTGGTTGTCATTCTGGCTCTGTTTTTTTCTCTGATCGAAAGTTTGTTAATCCTGCCGTCGCATCTCGCCCACCTAAAACCGGAAAAGCCCACCAAAGGTTCCGGTTTCGTCCATCACCTGGCAATGACGCGCCAGAAAGTAGCCGGCAGCCTTACCAGGTTTGCCGACAATGCCTACGCTCCGGCGCTGGAAAAACTCCTTCGTCACAAAGCCTCCACTCTGGCCGGCTTCTTCATTGCGTTTGCTCTATCCGTCGCTTTATTTATTGGCGGATGGGTCGACAAAAGCTTTATGCCTTTAGTCGCTTCAGATTCTGTCCGCGCACAAGTCATCATGCCCGAAGGCTCCAGCAGACAAACAATGTCTGAAGTATTAGCAAGGCTGGAAAATGCCACCCAGGCACTGAAACAAGACCTATCAGAAAGAGGCCACCCCAACGTCATCAAAGATTTGCAGGTCTGGAGTCAAGATAATGAAATCAAGCTGACACTGGCTGTCAGTGGTGGCGACGAGCGAAAGATATCTACCATTGCCATTTCGGAATTCTGGCGACAGATGATCGGCCCCATCGACGAAGCAGAAGATATCAATATGACCTCAACGATCAATGAAGTCAGCGACGATATTCTTTTCAGAGTAAGCCTTGGTTCCGGCAACTCCGCTCATATGCAGGCCGCTATCGACACCATCAGCAAAGCCCTGAATCGCTACCCAGGTGTTTACGATGTCAAAAGTAATCTTTCCGCCGAGCGCACTGAAATTGAATTAGATCTCAAACCTCACGCTGAAACGCTGGGGCTCACCCTGCAAGACATTGCCCGTCAGGTGCGCCAGGGGTTTTATGGAGAAGAAGCGCAGCGAATTCCACGCGGCAAAGAAGACGTTCGCGTTATGGTTCGCTACCCACTGGAAGAGCGCTCCCGAGTAGATCAATTGGATAATATGCGTATTCGCACCAGTGATAGTCGTGAGGTTTCATTAAGCAGCGTAGCGAACATAACCTATGTGCCCGGTTACACAAAAATCGAGCGTATTGACCGCAAGCGCACCGCGTTAATTTCCGCCGCAGTGGAGGAGGGAACATCCGTTCCGGCAGAAGTCGTCATGGATTTGATCGAGAGAAACCTGAGCACCTGGCAAACGTTATACCCTGATCTCAGCATTGGCTTAGACGGAGACATGGAAGAACAGGATGAATTTGCCGAGTGGGCGATTCAAGGCTTCCTGCTTATTATGATGGCTACCTTTGGCCTGATGGCAATCGCCTTCCGCTCCGTATGGCAGCCATTCCTGATATTAACGGCAATCCCCTTTGGTTTTATGGGGGCCATCATTGGGCACATGATAATGGGCCGCGAAGTGAGCATGTTATCCATGTTGGGATTTTTTGCCTGTGCAGGCGTTGTTGTAAACGACAACCTGGTACTGCTTGATCGCATCAATCATTTTCGCAAGGAAGGCATGGAAGTTGTTGAATCTGTTATGCGGGCAGGAAGAGATCGCTTTAGAGCCATTGTGCTCACGTCCCTTACTACCTTTATCGGGCTGATGCCGATCATGGCCGAGACCAGTTTACAGGCAAAATTTCTCATTCCGATGGTGATCTCTCTAGCCTTCGGCGTCTTATTTGCCACGACAGTGACTCTGTTTTTAGTCCCGACCTTATATATCAGCGGAGAAAAATTCAAAGCCCGGATCAAAGCACGACACACCGAAGCATAAAACTCCCTAGCCCTACCCTTAACACTAAAAAACCGCAGCATCACTGCTGCGGTTTTTCTTTTATAGCGTATTTCACTTTATTTTTACTGTTTTTTAATTTGCTTGAATCGCTCAATATCTTTTGCAAATTTCTGCGTAATAGCGCCATACAGTTCACGACGCTCTGCTATCTGCGATTCAACACCATCTAGCTCACCTTCCAGCAATTCTAATCGTCTCAGTGTTGCCTCGGATACTGTCTGCCCCATACGCTCTTTATCTGCAGCTGCAGCGTGTTGACCTTCAATTTTATTCTTAATACCTCGGGCATTACTTTTTAAAATTGCAATATTGCGATCTACCTCTGTCAGTTTACGGTCTCGAGCCATGCCAATTTCACGGCTATGGCTATAACGCCGTTTTAACTCTTTATCCCATGCAGCAAGGCGCTTCTCTTCTTCGCGCATCAACTTCATAAGCCGAGCGTCCTCTGGGCTCAGTGCCGCCGCAACCGTTTTCTCCACCCGGCCAGTAGCAGTCACCAACTCATAACCCACACCAGTATAGCTAGGCGGAAGGGTCTGACTCAGCACACGGATTCCCGATTCATCCAAGTATCGATAATATAATTGCTCCCCGCTGTCACTCTTTAATGCCGAAACCGGGATACTGGCGACCAATAAGCTAACAGCTAATGTTGCGCGAAATTTATTCATAAATTTATTCATAACCTCCATGTTAACTCACCCAGATGAACCAAAGATGAACCACCTCAGACCCCGTAAGTTTCTCTGTATTGACGAATATGGCCAACCAAGTGCTCTTGGCCTCCCTGCTCGCCTAAGAACTCAATAATATCTTCTAATGACACAATACTAACTACGGGAATACCGTAATCCTGCTCAACTTCTTGAATGGCCGATAGCTCACCACGTCCCTTTTCCTGGCGATTCAGGCCTATCACTACCGCAGCCGGCGTGGCGCCCTCAGCATTGATAATTTCCATCACCTCGCGCACCGCAGTACCCGCCGTGATTACATCATCAATAATTAAAATCTTACCCTCAAGGGGAGCTCCCACTAAACTGCCGCCCTCACCGTGCTCTTTGGCCTCTTTGCGGTTAAAGCAATAAGGCATGTCCTTTGCGTATTTATCGGCCAGGGCCACCACTGTCGTCGCGGCCAACGGAATACCCTTATAGGCCGGACCAAATACAACATCAAACTCAACACCTGAGGACACGATAGCACTGGCATAAAAACGACCTAAGGCCGCCAAAGCAGCGCCGGTCTTAAACATCCCCGCATTGAAAAAATAAGGACTGACGCGCCCAGACTTTAAGGTAAACTCGCCAAAGCAAAGGGCCTTCTGCTCGATGGCCAGCCGAATAAAATCTCGCTGATACTGCTGCATAACTTTTTTCCAATAAATTCAATAAATCCTAAAGCCTGTAAACAGCTCCGCCTATCTAATGCGGCATAATACACCGGCGACCCAGTCTCTGCGAATACGGAATACTTGCTATAACTGACAAATTCAATAGAATTCGACACTTACTTTGGCATTCCTACCAAATTAGGCTAATTTTAACTAAGCCTCAAAATAATACTGCCTCTAGAACCTGGACTTGGCTCTAGAACGATAACAATAAGATAGGAACACCCAAATCGACTGACTGGTCTCACTCGAACTCAAGGGTTTAACGACAAAATATGCGAATAATCAGCCTCTGTGTCGACGGCATACACCAAGCGGCACAACGCGGCCTTTATGAATGGCTGGCCACCCAAGATGCAGACTTTATTTGTCTACAGGATCTACGCGCTCTGGAATACGAGATGGACGGAGATAACTTTCATCTGGACGGTTACTTTGCCTACTTCTTTGATTCCGGCGACAAGCATCAGAATGGCGTTGCAATATACAGCCGCCATATGCCCAAAGCTCTTATTTATGGCTTAGGTTTCAGCACTGGTGTAGATATGGCTGGGCGCTACCTGCAGGTTGATTTTGAGAATTTAAGTATTGGGTCACTATTGTCTCCCGTTGCGACGGAAGACCCAGAGAGCCAGGAGGTAAAGGCACAATTCTTTGATGATATGCAGGCTCACCTGCACAAAATCAGCCACAAACGTCGTGATTTTATTTTCTGCGGGAACTGGGGCATGGCACACCGCCAAATTGATGTCACCAATCCTGATATATTGTCCGACCACCCCGGCTTCTTAGAAGAAGAGCAGCAGTGGATGCATCAACTGTTTAATGACATTGAATACACCGACGCTTTTCGTCGTACGAACAAAGACAGCGATGAATACAGCTGGTGGCCATCGGGTGAATTCGGCCAAGGCGAAGCACTTCGTACGGACTACCAGGTGATATCCAGCAGCCTAAGCCGGCATATTGAGTACGCCGTCATTTACAAGAGCAAACAATTCTCCAGCCACCTTCCAGTCATTATCGACTACGACATTGAAATGGAATCTGGATATTAATCGTTCAAAAAAGCATAAAAAAAGCCGCATAAGATAATGCGGCTTTTTTTATGCTAAGTGCAGTAGCAGAGGCTTACTTACTACCTGCCACCATATGATCAACGGCTGCTTTCACTTCATCTTCCGAACAGTCCATGCACAGACCTTTTGCCGGCATACCGTTAAATCCAGAGAGCGCACTGGTATACAGCACGTCCAAACCTTTAGCGATACGCGGAGACCAGTCGCCTGCAGCACCAAACTTAGGCGCACCGGCAGCACCTGTACCATGACAAGCCGAACACTTGGTTGTGTATACCTCAGAACCGGTACGTGGCTCGCCAGAGGCAGCCGCCACTGGAGCAGCGGCGCAGTCATCACCAGACATACACACTTCACCTACAGGCTTTAGGCGCTCATCCATTGCCGCCGTTAAATCAGATGCTGCAAACGCATTCACAGATACCGTCATCGCTACTACGATACTCAGGCTGGCCGCCAGCAAGCTAAACGCCTTGTTCAATTGACTCACGTTAAAGTCCTCTAAATTCTTTTTTGTCATGGGCCATGATGGCCGGAAGCAGGCATTATAGCCAAGAAACGGCAAGTGTCCAAAGCCCTAATTATTTAAAGGTCTTACATTGGCATATCGGCAGGCAAATAGTCGAACCTGAAAAACGCAAAGCGATTTAAATATCAGGCACTTAGCTTCATATATGCGATTATTTTCGACCAGAAAACTTCACTCTCAGGCGTTTTTCTGGTCGACGGTGTGACACAAGGACGTGTCATCATTGGCCGATTAGGCCAATGCGAGCGCGCAAAAGACCAGTAAAATCGCATTTTTACGATAGGCTTTTGTGCAGCGACGCTCTGGAAAAGTCACGGAAGACTTTTTCAGGGCTAACTAAATAGAAGCCGCCGACACACACCCCAACTTACCCTCAACCGGCCCTGATGGCACAACTGGAAACCCCACACCTATAACAGCATGTAAAGCTGCCAAGTCACTACACCGCCGACTCTTGATCCGCCCATGAGAACTAGCCGACGACATATAAAACATAGACTCTGAAATGCCAGATGAGTATGATTGCGCCTGCTTTCACTCCTGGAATGAAAGTAAAGCCACCCTTAGCT
>JAUVQU010000118.1 GCA_030597965.1 Cellvibrionaceae bacterium | reverse complement strand
ATGGCCATTACCCACATAAAGCCCCACAAGAACTACCGAGCTATTTGTAAGAAAAGTGCATCCAGTTCTGAAGCGATTGGCCGCGTAGCGCTTGTTGGTGCAGGTCCAGGTGATCCAGACTTGTTGACGGTAAAAGCCTTGCGAGAAATTCAGCAGGCCGACTTCATTATGTACGACCGTCTCGTTAGTGAAGACATCCGCGCGTTATTTCCCGAAGGTGTACCGGCTCTTTATGTCGGTAAAGCCAAAAGTAATCACAGTGTTCCACAAGAACAGTTGAATCAATTACTCGTAGAAAAAGCCCAGCAGGGTTTAAACGTGTGCCGGGTTAAAGGCGGGGATTCTTTTGTCTTTGGTCGCGGCGGCGAAGAAATGATCGAGCTCAAGCAGGCAGGCATTGATGTCTGTTTGGTTCCGGGTATTACGGCCGCCGCAGGCGCCACCAGTTATGCCGGTATTCCTTTAACGCATCGCGGTGTTTCACAGGGTTGCACCTTTGTAACCGCTCACGGAAAGCCTCTGTCCACTGAAGAAAAGTTGAGTGGTGAGGCTGAATTGGATGTGTGCTGGAAGAGCCTCGCAGGCCTGAATCATACCTTGGTGTTTTATATGGGATTGAGTCGTGCCGACATGATCAGCCACGAATTAATATCAGCGGGCCTTAATGGTTCGACACCTGTGGCTTTGATAGAGAAGGGTTGTTGCCCGGATCAGCGTTTAGTACGCGGTCAATTAAATGAATTAGCAGAGCTTGTTACTCGTGAGCAGGTTCAGTCACCGGCCTTAATTGTGGTGGGTGATGTTGTGAAATTGGCAGATCAGCTGGATTGGTTTGCTGCGGAACAAAATCGTATTTCCAGAGAAAATAATTTTGAAAACAAACAACAGAAACAGTTGTCAGCCTAAGCAGAGGAAATGTTCATGAGTAAGCAGCGAATAGTTGTCGTCGGTAACGGTATGGTTGGACACAAATGTGTTCAATATTTATTGGACAGTGAGCAGCGCAGTGATTTGGAAATTACAGCGGCGTCTGAAGAAACTCGCTTGGCCTATGATCGCGTTAAATTAAGTTCCTATTTTGATGGTGCTACCGCAGCCGATCTCGCCATAACAGATCGTGATTACTATCGCGAAAATGACATTGATGTCGTCATGGGCGATAAGGTGGCGGAGATAAACAAAGAGGAAAAATACGTCGTCACCGAAGGTGGCCGTAAATTCCCTTACGACAAACTGGTGCTTGCTACAGGGTCTTTTCCGTTTGTACCGCCTATCCCGGGTAACGATCAGGAACACTGCCTGACCTACCGTACGATTGATGACCTGGGGATGATCAAAGCCTCCGCTAAAAAAAGTAAAGTCGGTGTGGTTGTGGGTGGCGGCTTGCTGGGACTTGAGGCGGCTAACGCTCTTAAATGTTCTGGCCTGGAAACGCATGTGGTTGAATTCGCACCGCGTCTGATGGCGGTGCAGTTGGATGAAGGCGGCGGTAAATTACTGCGTCGTAAAATTGAAGACTTGGGTGTACAGGTACATACAGAGAAAGCCACCAGCGAAATTGTTAAAGGTAAAGAATGCCGTTATCGCATGAACTTTGCCGACGGTTCTTTCCTTGAAACAGACATGATTCTTTTCTCTGCGGGTATTCGTCCGCAGGATGAATTGGCCCGTAAGTTTGATCTGGAAGTGGGTGAGCGCGGCGGTATTGTCGTCAACAACTAGTGTCAGACTTCGGATCGAAGCATTTACGCCGTGGGTGAATGTGCCCTTTGGGGTGGCCGTATATTCGGCTTAGTCGCACCGGGTTATGCCATGGCCAAAGTGGCCGCTGCCCATATTGTGGGTGACAAATCAGAGAGATTTATTGGTGCCGACATGAGCACCAAACTTAAACTGATGGGTGTGGATGTTGCCTCCATTGGTGATGCCCACGGCAACACGCCGGGCTCTCAGTCCTACGCCTATAACGACGATGTCAGTCAGGTATATAAGCGTTTAGTGGTTTCCGATGACGGTAAAAAACTACTCGGTGCGGTGCTGGTAGGTGATGCAGAAGCCTACGGCGGCCTGCTGCAGATGATGCTCAATAGCATCGATTTACCAGAAAACCCCGAGGCACTGATTCTACCTGTGCTCGATGGCGAAGCGGTTCCCGGTTTAGGGGTAGATTCACTGCCTGACAGTGCTGTTATTTGTTCCTGTTATGAAGTGACCAAGGGGCAGCTACAGGCGGCAGTAGAAGGCGGCGCGACCGATATGGCCATGATTAAGGCCGAAACTCAGGCGTCTACCGGTTGTGGTGGTTGTGCAGCTTTGACCAAGCAAGTAGTCGATGCTGAGTTGGCGAATCTGGGTTACGAAGTTAAAACTGATATCTGTGAGCACTTTGCCTACTCGCGTAAAGAGCTGGCCGACATTATCCGCGTTACGAAAATTAAAACCTTTGATGAGTTGCTGGACAGCCACGGTACAGGCCACGGTTGTGAAATCTGTAAACCGACGGCGGGTTCTATTCTTGCTTCCTACTGGAATGAGTATGTTCTTAAAGACGAACATATTGCTCTGCAGGACACCAACGATATTTACCTGGGTAATATGCAGAAAGACGGCACTTATTCAGTTGTACCGCGTGTGGCTGGGGGTGAAATTACACCAGAAAAATTAATTGTTCTTGGTGAAGTGGCAAAAGAATTTGATCTTTATACCAAAGTCACTGGCGGTCAGCGAATCGATTTATTTGGTGCACAACTGCATGAATTACCTCTGATCTGGAAGAAGCTGGTAGACGCTGGATTTGAAACGGGTCACGCCTACGGTAAGTCGGTACGTACCGTTAAATCCTGTGTGGGCAGTACCTGGTGTCGTTACGGTGTGGATGACTCCGTTGGCCTGGCGATTGAAATTGAAGACCGTTACAAAGGCCTGCGTTCACCTCATAAATTAAAGTTTGCGGTTTCCGGTTGTACCCGTGAGTGTGCTGAAGCTCAGTCGAAAGACGTGGGCATTATCGCGACCGAGAACGGCTGGAACCTGTACGTGTGCGGTAACGGCGGTATGCGTCCACGTCACACTGACTTGCTGGCGAAGGATCTTGATAAAGAAACCCTGATCAAATACATCGATCGCTTCCTGATGTTCTATGTGCGTACAGCCGATCGCTTGCAGCGTACGTCGGTATGGCTGGAAAATCTGGAAGGGGGTCTGACCTATCTCAAGCAGGTGGTTATCGAAGATTCGCTTGGTCTAGCGGATGAGCTGGAAGCAGAAATGGCTAGCAACATTGGTAATTACCAGTGTGAATGGAAAACCACCATTGAGAGCCCAGAAAAACTTAAGCGTTTCTCTCACTTCATTAACTCAGATCAGCCGGATAGCAGCCTGGCTTATGTGGTGGAGCGTGATCAGCGTCGCCCAGCCAGACCGGAAGAAAGAAATGATAACCAAATTGAAACCGTAGAGCTGGTGGACTAAACCACCGTCATTCCCGCGAAAGCGGGGGTCCAGTTTTATGTGTTTTCTACGCACTACCTACTGGGCTCCCACTTTCGGGTGAATGACAAAAAACTTTAGTTAACAGAGGCTAGTGCCTCATTAGAGATTGGATGAAAGCCATAATTTTATGGGCTTTACGAGGAAATTAAGATGAACTGGACAACTGTTTGTAAACAAGAAGATTTAACGTCGGGTACAGGTCTTTGTGCGCTGCATAACTACGAACAAGTCGCTATTTTCTATTGCGGTCGTACCGAAAGTCTATACGCCATTTCCAATTACGATCCAATTGGTAATGCTTATGTTTTATCGCGGGGGCTTATGGGCTCAGTAGGTGAAGAGCCAGTGATGATTTCTCCTCTTTATAAACAGCGTTATAATTTGGAAACCGGTGTTTGCCTGGACGATGAAGAAACAAAAATTAAAACCTACGATGTGCGAATTGAAAACGGCGAGGTGCAACTCGCCGCTTAATTCCAATGTTTTTTTGATTTCTCTGCAGTTTCTCTCTGCACGTTTGGGGCCTTCTGGCCCCTTTTTTTATGCTTTAGTTTTAATCACTCGCTGCTTATCGTGACGGACTTGCCACATAAACATATAACAGCCAAAGGCAACCATGATCTTAAATGATATGAATACGTAAGTGAAAGCTATAGGTATTCCACTTCCTTCTTCTGCTGGTCTGAATTCGAATAATTTTTCTGCATAAGTTGAGATTAAGCCTACATGCGCAATTGTTGTGACTAAATCAGTTATAACGAACCAAAGAAGCAAAAAGTTTAAGAAGCTGAGCTGAAAAAAGGTGAGTTTTTTACCCACCATATAAATGGCAATTAGATAGGCGGTAAGCTCCGTCAGGTAAATGGCATGATCCGCTGTAATGACGTCCATGAGGTTCGTCATAATGTCCAAGGTTTCATATTCGGTCATTATTGTTTTCCTTACTTCTTTTTTACAAAGAGTAGGCGAATAAAGAGACGATGTCAGGGCGTGATTATTTATTGGGTGTATACCAGATGGGTGATGTCCAAGCCCGTTCTTGTAATACCGGTGAATAAAACGGTTCATCTTCCGGGTTGAGGCAGCAGTGGTCATAGACATTCCCTTGCGCACCGTTTTCACGTGCAATTTCGTTTTGTGCTTTCGCTTGCGCGCTACAGTTTTGATCAAACGGATTTACGCCGGTGGCTTGGCATTGCAATGTGCTCCAGCGGCAAGTTGGGTTTTCTAATACGCGCACGTAATAAAACGCCTGCTGGTCAGCATCAAAGTTTGTGTCCTGCCAGACGGTACACAATTCCGCATGACCCTTGCCGACAGGAGCGCAAGTACTAGGATCGACGGTTGCGCCGTTATCCGGCGTGCCGGCCACATTTAGTACTTCTTCATGGCTTGTACCATTGCTATCAACCCAACCTTTCACAACTTGCATTCTTTGCAGGTCGGTGCCCGGATACTGCTCGGTGCCACTGTCCTTTAAAGCACTGATCAGGAAGTTGGGGTTGGTTGCACCTTCAGGCTGTTGGGTTAAGTCACCACCCATAGGAACGCCACTGGCATAGGCATCTGTAACGCGAGTGGGAGAGTCACACATGCCCTGTGGTAAGTCCCAGCCGCCAAAGAAGCGAACCAGTGGACGTGTACCGCTGGTGGCATAGCTTTCTTTTTTACGCAGGCCGTTAAAAATACTGTCGCGGGAATTTTCTTCCGCCCAGACCACCGCCAGGCCGCCTGGATTGGAGAAGAAGTGATCTTGTACATTACGGAAGCCTGCGTCACGGCGACCTAGGTGGCCTGCGTAATTGTTTTCTTCCGCAGCACCGGGTGTGGCGCTGTGCGTGTCGGTTGAGCCAATAAAGCCCATTTTAAATGGGTTGGTTTTACCTTGGCTTTCCAGCGCTAAGCCGGCTTTTAGTGCATTGCGAACCATGTTGCGATCCGGGAATTCATCAATCGGTGTTTCTACCCCGAGCTCGTGTCTGATTTCACCGTGCAGAACACCCAGCATAGCGAGGTTGTCCGGCTTAACCTGTTCAAAGTCACAGAGTTCATCGGTGGTGTTGACCCCCATGCCAGCCAGGCGATCATAACGGCATTCCGAAGCTGCTTTGTGTTGCAACAGTTCAACCTGCGGTTCAAAGAAGAGGCGATCCTGCGCTTCTTGCTCGTTGCGAGGGTCTGGAAACATCAAACCACCAGCAAGATTTGAGTTATGGGGTATGGACATGACGTCGCAATTGTTGCCGCTGTCTATGCATTGCTTACGTAACTGAGTCCAGAGTTTAGTGAAGTTGTATGAGCCCGTTTCGTAGGTGGTGATGGGCATTTCGGTGACGTTTTTGTTTCGATAAATAACGACGCGGTGCATGTTGGAATAGTTCGGAGCGTCGGTGTACTCATAGCCAACAAATGTCGTGAATTCGCATTCTTCGCTGCGGTCATAATGATCCTCGGCTGCCATTTGAATCTTTTCCCAGAATTTTTTACCGCCTTCATCACAGTCCGAAAGGCTACAGGCAAAACTCTTTTCTTTAACTTCTGATGCGTCCGATACACCTAAGGATACCCACCAGTTGGCCGCTAATAATTGAGTATAAAAATGATCAGAACGGGTCATGATGCAATGCGGCCACCAATAGCCAAGCCCTTTTGTTTCGGGGTCGGTACAGACATTGATCTGCCCAAGAAACTCCCCGTGATCTGTCAGACCAGTGAAATCCAGAGGTCGCTGGATCTTAGCCTTTATAACCTGCTCGCCGTGCTCGTTAGGCAACATGATGGCTTCGCCTTTTGCGTAGCGATAGGCGTCCCATGGGTCATTGCGTTGGCTGGATACATAAGAGTCAAAGGAATAGCTGGTGTGTACGTGTAAGTCGCCAAACAAAGCCTGTTTATTTTCATCGTAGTGGGCGCAGGGTTCGCGCTCTTCGGTGCGCTCAAAGGGTTGTGCCAGTGCGCTGAGACAGAACGTACTGCAGATTAGAAATAGAGTGATTCGAGTCAGCATAATGGCTCCTTTCGCATTTTTATTATTTTTTGGTGCTGCTGAATATTATTTAATCAGTATCTGAGTCATTTGTCTTGAGCGGTTAACAAAAATATACAGCGAGTAGCTATTGCCTCAATTTGGCGCCTCGTGGATCGGTGTTATTGGGTGTACGCAGTTTTTGTTCCAGTATGGTGCGTGGCGCATCTTTTTTGCCCATTTAACCACTTTGGTACTGGGATGAACCATTAATTTCTTGGTGTTAAATCTATTAACTTGTTGAAAAATAAGGGTTTATTATAGTTGGTCTGCTTGTTGCAGTGCTCAGGGTATTAGTTTTTATTATGGAGCCTTGAAGTATGAGCACTGAAAAATTCAACCTATTTTCTTTTGCCGGGAAGATGAAAATACTGCACATGAGCTGGATGGCGTTCTTTATTACCTTCGCTGTCTGGTTTAACTTTGCGCCGCTTTTGGGCGCGGTAAAAGAATCTTTGGGTTTAACCACCGCAGAAATTAAAACTCTGTTGATCTTGAACGTGGCACTGACGATCCCAGCCCGAGTCATCATTGGCATGCTCACCGATAAATATGGCCCGCGCATCGT
>JAUVQU010000054.1 GCA_030597965.1 Cellvibrionaceae bacterium | reverse complement strand
CAAAGCCTAAAAATGGCCGCTCGTGATCGATGTAGTACTGCGCCAACACCCGCGCCGTCATCGACTTGCCGACACCGCCCTTCTCGCCGCCAATAAAGTGAACCTTGCCCATCCTTGTCTCTCCGCCGTCGGGCCCGATGCCCTGTTGGAATTTAGCAGGAAAATTCACAGAGCGATGGCTGAAGATGCATGACAGGTTTAGCTCTTTACAAAATCAACTAATTCAGGATATCAATTTCATGACCTCAGGCTATAAAAGGCTATACTGCCCACTACGGAACTTAGGTGACAAGACAACATGTAATGTTGCTTGACCTCATATACGTTCAGCGATTGACTTATCAAGGCTGCAGCCCCTAATTGCCAAGCGTGCTTTTTTATGCTAAAACAATACGATTTTATATTTATCAACAGATACAAATCATTATAGCTTGCATCTTGCTTTGTCGCCCCGGAAGGCAAGAGCTTCTTACAAAAGACCTTAAAGCCGAAAACTCAAAAAATGCTTGTATAATCAACAACTCAAAAAAACCAACGCCAAAAAAGATTAGTAAACAACAAACCACCACCATCAACTTAAATATAAAGCCATCTTTAACAACACTCCCTTTCGCTTTCAAAAAAACACTAAGGGAAAATCAAACTAGCAACATCAGATTAGAGAGCGATCAAGCTCCAAAAATAAATCCACCTATCTCTAGAACAGACAATATCGACCACACCTTGAATCTTGAGAATTGAAAAATGAATAAACCTATGAATGTAATCGTGCTCTGTACAGGAAGATGTGGGTCAGTAACCTTCATAAAAGCAGCGAAGCACATATCCAATTTTAGTGCAGGACACGAATCAAGATCTCACATGACTGGTAATGCACGTTTTGCATACCCAATAAAACATATTGAGGCTGACAACAGATTATCTTGGCTTCTCGGACGTCTTGATGAAGTCATCGGAGACAGTGCTTTCTATGTACACCTTCAACGTGACTTAATAGATACTGCTAGGTCATTTGCAAAACGTCATGACCGCGGCATAATGAAAGCGTACAAAACAGATATACTAATGCGCTCAGAAATCAAAAACACTAACACAGACGTACTTGATTACTGCATTGACTATTGCAACACAGTCAATTCAAATATAAAGCTTTTCTTAAAAGATAAAACACATAAAATGGACTTCCACCTAGAAACGGCTGAGAGAGATTTTGCTAACTTTTGGGAAGCAATCGATGCCAAAGGAGACTATCCGAATGGATTAAGCGAATGGAAGAATAACTACAACGCCTCTTAACCACCACAAGCTAACATTCTATAATAACCTCTAAGAAAATCATTACTCAGACACCTTTTCCAAAAAAGTGCATGCATTTAGCGGCGGCTCTGCCCACCGCTTATTCTCAAAACTCGCTTTCGGGCTCATCTATTTTCAAAAACAATTTAAAATTAACATAAAAGAGCACTGTTATGGCTACATTATCCCATCTGCAGGAGCACCAGACTTATAGTCGGAGATCACTTTATCATGCTTTACTACCAGCTGATCCGCATCAGTTGAAGACGTCAGCTCATTAAGACTCTTTTTCTGTTTTTTTCGGCATAATTCCTTCGACACGGCTTAATAATGGTTCTAGCTTTATATAGGCTAATAAAATAGTGTTGAACGATTCTATGCAAGCATTTTGATTAAGGCTTTCCAGTTTAAATGCAAAATAGAGCAACACCGCGTTGATGAATTCACATCGGCGCGTCCGCGAACTCCTTTCTATTAACCGTATTAATGGTGCTTGGTAGGTAACGTTGAAAAACTAGATGGTCCAGAGATTGTCTCAACGACAGCCCAGATCAGGAACAATCGCCACGGTTTAATAGGTGGCGTCGTCGACAATGGTGAGGTTCTTGATCAATCTCCCTTCCACCGTGCAGTCAACCACAAAATCAATTGATCAGACATGATTGGCAGCACCAAGGCGGTCGAGAGGTTTACGTTCAGATAAGGGGGGCTTCTTACAGTTGCGTCGCGTTACCTGAAGCCGAATCACCGTGTAGGGACATTTGACGTGCTTGTGATTAAGCTGTTCACTGGCTTGGCGCAGCACCAAGTAGATCATGCACGCATCGTAACGACGATGTCGTTGTGCCAAGATAACAATGTATTCAAGCAATGCTTCATTGCGGTCAGAGGGCGATTGGCACCGCAATGCAATGGCACTTATAGGTCTACTTGGCGCTAACTCAGACCACATGACATGATAAAGCTCACCATGTTTCTACGTGCCACGGCGCTCACCACTTTTTTCTCAGCGCCTCGCGAGTGACCTCCCTCTTCCAGAGACTCCGCAGGCAACTTTTTCAGGCGTCCATTGTTGACTTCGAACTATTCCAGTCGCTTGCCACCGGATACGCTCATGCCGCCAAACTTGAGATATCAAAGTTAATAATTGGATTCCTAGAAACAGTAACGACGGCATAGTTCCTTAATAGACAGCACCGCTTTAGCTTCTCACAAGAAGCCAATAATCTGTTCTTCTTTGAAACGCTAATTCATGCCTAACCTCTTTTGAAGTATCAGACTCTAAAGCGTAGCACTACTCAATCAGGGGTGACGTCGGCAGTCAAATGTCAACTAGCTTAGGGACAGTTACCACATAGATATTTGCAGACTTAACAGTCTCTTAAATGTCCATAAAAATAAGATTCGGAAATACTTGAAAACTCAAAGAGAAGACTTATTTTATACAACCTACTCCTCAGCATAGTTCTTCAACCTAGTATTTTTTATGTCGTAACCAATCATCGGAAACGCCTCCCAAGTTCAAATTTTTACGAAAGGCCTACATACCCAAAAACCGTAACAGCAACCTTTAAGTTATTCATTTTAAGCCAAAAAAGTGCAGCTAATAAACTTTAGGTCTAAAATTAAGCCGAGCCTAAAAGGCTCAGCTTAATAATTTTAGCGAGAGTCTTTACCAGCCATGGTCACTTTGTAAAACTCCTCAATCACCCAAAGCCAGTCATCCTTTGAAATATAATTAACTAAAGGATCTACTTCAAAAACAGCCATTCTGCCTATCATCCTAACTGGCTTTATAAGCTTTTCCACAACATGATAGTACTTACGATCACGATAATCATCAAATAAAACTGTAGTCTTTACTTTTGCCTTTAATATAACTGCTAGCAAGCAAGAGGTTCGCAGCCTACCATCGATAAGCACTGTATCTGGAGAGGTAAAATCAGGCTCATCCCAAATTTTCATAGAATAAAGAGGGTATTGTTTCCAATTATTATCATTCTTGGGCTTTGCCCATTTTGCAGTTTCACCAATATCTACATGCATTACCTTTGGCGGGCTAGGATATTTATCTTTCTCAAACACTCTAACCATATTTTCCGCCCAACTAGAGTCATTTTCTACTGCAAAAATTTTCTTATCTGATAAGCTAGCTGCAAGCAGAGTAGACCCTCCAGAACCATATTCAAGAATACAAGAAGAATTTTTATAAACATCTAATACAAAGTTTTTTACCTCTGCCGGAAAAGTAACCGTTGGAATATATACAGGCTTCGCATTCTCCGCGTAGGGCTGTTTTGATGAGGGAGCAACAGTTGTACTAAAAGCCTCCTTAACTTTTACAGAAAGACCTCCGTGTAGTGCATCTAGCAGTAGACCTGAAACAGTCTGCTTTGCAATTTTTTGTTTTGCATGTGAATTACCACGCAAATAATCATGTCGCAAAATTGCTAGTGGTGTAAATCGCTGGTATGTGGCTCCATAGCCAAAACTAAACAGTCGCACAGATATGTCTAGCCCACCATGACCAAAAAGAATATAGTCACCCCAGCCACCAATATGCATAAACACTTGGCGATTAAAAGAAACATTACCCTCTAAAGTGGGTGGTGATGCCCTCTCAATATCGCCCAGATTATAATGAGCAGGGTCTTTACCAGAACTATCTCGACAAACCCCTCTCAAACAAGCAATCTCACGATTGGCATGTGCGCTTACGTGAACTTGAACGAAATTTTCCTCTGGAAATCCATCGTCATCAACAAACAACAACACGTCAGAATGGCTAAAAAGAGAGCCTATATTGCGAGCCAAGTAGGCACCTGAATTAAATTTAAGGTCTACCCAAATATCGACATAGCTCTTGATACTACCAAAATCCTCACTATCAGCACCATTATTAACAAATACGATTTCTAAATCTTCCCCCCCTTGTCGTCTCAATTCTTGTATATTTAAAAAAACGTCATCTTTATATTTATTAGATATGACAATTACTGAACAAATAGGCTTTTCTACAAACCTCTCGACAATAACGTTTTTTAACCAATGTGAATAAAGGTTATACTTTTCTTCCCATCCCGCTTTACGAAGAGCATGTATTAAAGTTAAATCCTTGCCTTCACTTTCAATTTTGAGAAGAGCATTCACCAATATAAAAAAGGCTGCGTTATTGCCTGCATTTTCTCTCATTCTTTCTTCACACAAGCTAACAACGCCTCTAAGTTCTTCAACGCCTGCGTAGCTAAAGGAATTAATCAATTCTAATATAGCCTTGGCTTGCGTTGGCGACTGAATTCCTTCAGTCAGCTCTCGACATCTTTCAAAATTTAAACTAGATTTATCAACAAAATTCTCAAGCTTTCTTGTTCTATCGCCACAAAAACATACCGAATTCAAAATATATCTTAACTTCGCTCTTTCAGCATCGGTCATACTCTTCAGCTTCTCAGGCACACGCACATAAGTTGCCAATATTGTACTTGCATTTTTTACCTTTGATAGCTGATTGTCCTTCTCAAGCAAGTAATCATAGCCAGAAATGTAAAAGTCATACAATTTAAAATCGTTATGATAAGCCCAGCTCTCCATACACTCTAAAGTAAGTTGATCTTTGTGGGTTGGAGTTATTTTAATCTTGGCATCTATGACTAAAACACCCTCAAGATACTTTCCTGAATTATTAAGCAAAGACAAGCTGTTATTTAAATCGTCTATAACGAGAAGATCGACCCCTGGAAGGCCTTCTATCGCTTGCAGAGGAACCGTACTGATTGGCAGGGTTGATAACACGCGTAAGGGGTCATCCTGCTCTTTAGTTTGCTGCTTTTCTAAAGGCTCGAGAGTGCCTGTTTGTTCTGGGTCCAGCGTAGCGTATAACGTTGCATCATTACCATCACCTAAGGTGGCATGAGGGTAATGATGCCAATCACCTAACCGCTTTAACTCATCGGCTCTGTTAGTTAACAAACTTCCAGGATCGAAGGTAATAACAGCAAAGTTACCTGTCTGCATCCATTCAGCAAATTTTGATTGACGAGCGAATCTAGCACCATTATCTATAACCATTATGGGGCTATCCAGTTTCCACTCAGAGTGGGCTTCTTGCGGCTCAGGCATGATGTCTACCTCCGCTAGAGTTACGGGCTCCTCCTCACCTGCAAACCAAGCATCCCCTTCCTTATTAAAAGTGAGTGCCTCTGGAGCCTTCCCTTCACAGTGACGCTGCCATATACCACGCATCGCTTTCGTAAAATTTTTAGCAAAACGAGCACCATCACATACAGGCGATTCTTTTAAAATCGTACGTAGCGCAGCACGTATCACTGCTAAATTGGGCAAGTCACTTGCAAGTTCTTTAGCCCGCTTGCGGAAGTCTTCCCAATTATCAGTTACAAGTTCGGGCAGCCCCGCATTTGCCAAATGCGTTGCGCTATGGCGCCCTGCAAAAGTAGGTCCTACGCATGTCACTACAGGCACCCCCATTGCAAGGGCTTCACACGTAGTCAAACCACCGGAGTATGGCCATGTATCTAATGCAATATCAATACTTTGATAAGTAGTTAAAAACTCTTGGTGTCTTGCAGGCCCCTGTAATATCAAACGATCCCGATCTATTCCATGCTCAAAGAACCGAGACTCCATACGTTTACAGAACTCCTCCCCCTCAAACTGTATGCCACGTAATAACAGCTTGCTATTAGGAATTTCTTTGAGTAAGTCAGCCCACTCTTTGATTAGTGGCGGAGATAACTTAGCAGGGTTGTTCAAGCAACCAAATGTTATATAGCCATTCTTTAATGCAGGCAGCCCATTAACATCGGGGATATAATCAGGAATATGGTAACAAACGTAATCGTCTGGCAGGCGAATCAGCTTTTCAGTATATAACTTATCTACATTCAGAGGTGTCTCGATACCGTCACTTAGAAGATAATCGAAACAGTCAAGCCCTGTAGTATTGATCAACATCCCCACCCATTTGACGATCAATGGCGCTGGTTCTCTTGAAATTACTTGGTAGCGAGATCCCTCACCACCACCATTTAAATCGATCAGAATATCAATTCCATCTTGACGTATTTGGTTATCAAGTTCATCTTCGTTTAAACCAGCCACATCAACCCATTTATTGACGCACTTCTTAATTCTCTGAGTTAATTTGTCAGTTGTTTGATTGGTACTATATGCAAAGAGCTCTAATTCTCTATTATCCAAATTCTGCAGTGCTGGCAAGATCATTTGTCCAACAGGGTGAATTCTAAAGCTGCCCGACAATAGTCCTATACGCACCCGCTTATTCGAATATTTTTTTGTACTCGCCCTGTTCACCAGATCACTATTTACATACTTGTTCTGCCACTCACGAGCAGCTTTATAAATATCATCTACTGTATATGTGGGGTTATAATGTTTGGCCACCAACAGATTAGTAGCCACACTTGAATTATCCTGGAGCTTTAGCTCATCATTGAAATGCTGCTCAGCACTCTCATAAAGCCCTTCACGAAGGTCTAGACTAGCAATATGGTTGCTAACACCTAAACGGGCAGGTGCAATTCCTTTTAGCTTGACAGCTGCTTTGCGGGCCTCCGTAGGTCTTTTGGCTTGATCCATGATTCGGCTTCGCCACAAAAGTGCCTCAGGGTCATTGGGGCTTATATCGCATGCTTTATCATTGGCATCTAGTGCATGCTCAATACGCCCCAAAACATGGTAAGCACGACTTGTCCATGTCCACACCTTGACGTTACGAGGCTCATATTTGTGCAATGGCAGTAGTACTTTCAATGCTTCTTCAGCAAAACCAGCAAGCAAAAGATACTGTGCATACTTTATTGATGCTTTTGTGTTTTGATGAGGCAGTAAAGAGCATGAAGTCGCCATAGCATCAGACGCTTCCCGCATTCGATTAAGGTTACCCAACGCATTCGCTTTTAACTCCCATACTTCTGGAGACTTAGGAAAAGTGTCTATCAAGCGATTTGCTATAGCAAGTGCTTGGGCATAACGTCGGTTGTCGAAATGCTCCTGAAACTCTTGCAGGTAGTGATGCATAGCTGGTTTCAGCGCACTAGAGTTAGCTGGTTTATTTGTACGTTTCGACTTTTTCCGAGACATTCTTTCCTAACCCTGCAGACATGAAGTGAGATGTCATTGTAACGCGATCTGACATACAAAAAAGGCTGGCCAATGGCCAGCCTTCGCTGCTATTTCTTGCTTTAACTTCGTGGCAATTAGCCCAGCAGAGACAGTACAGACTGCGGCGTCTGGTTCGCCTGAGCCAGCATAGAAGTACCTGCCTGTTGCAGAATCTGTGCACGCGTCAGGTTCGATACCTCTTCGGCGTAATCAGCGTCTTGGATGCGCGAACGTGCTTCTGACAGGTTAGTGACGTCAGTGGTGAGGTTCTCAAGTACTGATTCGAAACGGTTGATGGTCGCACCCAGTGTAGCGCGGTTGTCATCAATGCTTTGCAGAGCACTATCAACCGCATCAATAGCCAGCTGAGCAGAGCTGAAGTCAGCAACACTGAGAGCATCGATGTTCAACGCGCTAGCGGTAGCGTCTACGGTGTTAATAGACAGGTTATCAACGTCAGCAGTGGTGTTGGCACCAACCTGGATGTTCAACGTACCTGCAGCATTCAACAGATTGGTTCCGTTGAAGGTGGTTGCTTCAGCGACACGAGTAATTTCAGAAACGCGCTCGTCGATTTCCAGCTGGATAGAAGAGCGGTCTTCTGCAGTGTTGGTATCGTTTGCGGCCTGAACTGCCAGCTCACGAATACGCTGAAGGTTGTCGCTGATCTGGTTCAGACCGCCTTCTTGGGTCTGTGCCAGAGAAATACCGTCATTGGTGTTACGCTGAGCTTGCTGCATGCCCGTGATTTGAGCGCTCATGCGGTTAGCGATGGCTTGACCAGCAGCGTCGTCAGCAGCGCTGTTGATACGCAGGCCAGAAGACAGACGCTCTTGCGCCTTGGCCAGCATTGCCTGGGAGTTAGACAGGTTGTTCTGACCGATCAGGGCAGTGATGTTCGTATTGATCACAGACATGGAAGTGCTCCTTGAAGATTAACTGGCCATGTGGCCTGCTTTGCGGCGGTCAACCGCCGTTATTTTAATTAACGGCGGCTCAGTCAGAATCTTTAGAGAAATATGCCTTTTTTTTGTAAAACAATGTAACGAAGTTAGTTATTACTCTGCATGGCACTCAACATACTGAACTGCTGAGCCAGATATGCCCCCGTCGAGTTCATCTGTGCGATCATGCCATCCAACTGTGCAAATTGACTGCGATAACGCTCAATATTGCGCTCGATGCTAAGTTCAGTGCGCGCAATTCGCTCGTCGAGGTTCTCGATACGCCTCTCGGCACTATCAACGGATACTTGGATGATACCGTCGTCAGCCGTGATCGATTCAAGTGTGGTATTCAAACGTCCAGCAAAGCCGCCTTCTTCGGTCTCCCCTGCAAAGAAGGACGTTAGCCCTTCTACGTTGGTGGCAATGGCTTCATCAAGCGTTGTTTCATCGATTTGGAGACGACCACGCTCATCGATATCGATGCCAATTTGCGCAAGGCGATTCAGGTCACCGTTACCTAAGCTATCAGTAATATCGCGACGAATTCGGTTCTCTATGGTGCGCACTGTGCGGTCGCCTAGCAGCTCCCCAGCAGTTTCGCCCTCACCATTGAAAGCCGTCATCCGGTCGATGGTGGAGCGCACTTCGTTATAGGTGCTGACGAACTCTTCGATCGTTTCCTTCAACGACGCTTCGTCACGCTCTATCACCAAAGATACTGGGCTCTCTGACACGGCAGAGATATCCAGTGTTACCCCTTGGATAGCTCCTTCGATACGGTTGGTCATCCCAGTGATGGCAATCCCATTCACTTCGAGTTCAGCATCTTGACCAGGGCGCAGCGTAGCACTGTCCATGGTGAGCTGATCCAGCCCTGAAAAACCGACTACCGAAGCCTCTTTGCCTGTTTCTTTGGAGCTCAGCGCCAGTCGATAACCAGTCCCGTCGTTAACGATAGAAGCCGTGACACCAGACTCAGCGTCGGCATTGATTTGGTCGCGCACGTCCTCAAGGGTGCTATCGGCGGCAATGTCTAGGGAGTAGCTGCTGAGAGGCGCAGCCCCCGCATCAAAGCTTCCGTTCGTATAAGTGGCACCAAAATCGATGGTTAACGTGGTAGCGGCCGTCGTCAACACCTGATCCATTGCTACGCTATTGGAGGCGACGCTTCCACCTTTGGCAAGTTGAGTCACGTTGATATCGTAACGACCTGCATTGGCGGTTTCACCCGCGTTGGCGCTAACACCTTCACCTGTCACCGTACTGGTCTGCTGACGGAAGGTAGACGTATCGTTCAACGCGGTAATCGATTCTTGCAGGCGATCCATAGCCGACTGCAAACGCCCGTACGCCGAAATCTTGGTCTGTTGCGTATTCTGCTGCTGGGTCAGTGGCGTTAGCTTTTGCCGTTCAGAGGCTTGCAACTGAGTCAACAGGCCATTCAAATCCAAACCTGAACCAACGCCAAGAGAGGTAATCGTCGCCATGAGGCTCAGCTCCTTTTAAATGAAAATAGTATGACTGAATATATTATCGGCAGCAGGGAGAGAAACTTTAGCGGAATGATGGTAGTGAAGAGACAAAAAGGCCTAGAGAGATCTCTAGGCCAGAAAAAGGGAACGAGCCAAAGTTAGCCTTGACCTGTTTGTCCTAACGTCGCGAGTTGCTGAGACAGGTAAGCGCTAGTCTGGTTCATCTGGCCTACCATGCTGTCCATAGCAGCGAACTGCGCGCGGTAGCGCTCCACAGTCTGGTCGATTCGGCTCTCTGTGGTAGCAAAGCGATCATTTAACGATGCCACACGACTCTCTGAGCTGCTCACGGCGCTTTCCAACCGACCATTGGTTCCTACAAGCTGCTCAATCGCTGATGAAATTTGTCCTGCCATGCCACCCTCGCTTGATGCTCCTGCAAAGAAATTCGCTAATTGATCGGGTTGGTTAGCGATAATGCCATTGAGTTGCTCGTCGTCGACCTCCAACGTTCCATCCAACTGCAACGAGATACCAATGTCAGACAGCATGTTGAAACTATCGCCACTGGTACGACTGCTCAATGCCTGGCGAAGTGTGGTTTCGACGGCCCGCGTAGCGCTGTCGCCATTTAGCTCGCCGGCGCTATCACTTTCTGGGTTGTAGGCCGTGAGACTCCCTATCGTATTCTTCAGAGCGTTATAATCGTCGACGAATGCCGTCAATTGCTCGCGAATCGCATCACTATCCTGAGAAACGGTGACGGTGCTGCTTGCATTGGCTTCTGACAACGTCAGCGTCAGCCCCTGAATGGCACCTTCGACACGATTGGTAGCGCTCACGATATCAATGCCGTTGACGTTGAACGCGGCATCCTGGCCCGCCTGCACCACCTGGGTATCACTGGTGGTGACGCCAGCGTCCAAGATTTGCGTGAAGTTGGTGCTTTGGATACTAGCAGCAGCGCCAGTTTCTGTTGCATTCACAGATAGGCGGTAACCTTCACCATCATTAATAATAGAAGCACTTAAACGTCCCTCACTCTGAGCGTTGATCGCATCCCGCATGTCTTCTAGCGTACTGCCATCCTCAAGCGTAATGGGATCTATGCTGCCTTCTGCTAGAGAGAACGTTAGCGATTGCTGACCAGAAACCAGTGCTGTATCAGGCGCGTCCAGGCGCTCCGTCACTAAGCTGCCTGCTGTTGCTAGCTGATCGACTTGAATATCGTATTGACCTGCTTGAGCCTCATTATCGCTAACGGCAGTAACGGCGCCTCCCTCTACGCTAGTACTCAGGCTTTCAAACGCATCTTGCTCATTCAGTGCCTTGGTAGAAGCCTGGAACGAAGACAGAGCGCTTTGCAGCTGCCCATAGGCAGAAATTTGTGCTTGCTCTGATTCGATACGCTGCTGAATGGGCTCGAGTTTAGCGCGCTCTGCTTGCTGCAACTGGGTCAGCAAGCCATTGAGATCCAAACCAGAACCGATACCTAACGATGTAATAGAAGCCATAATCCAACCTTTAGTGGTGCGTTTTACTCGCTATTAGCCACTCCTAATCAAGAGGCAACACACTTCCTAGCGTAGTACGACAGTCCGTAGTGACGGTTAAAAATTAACGATGTCATATAATTCTCGGCAATAAAAAACACGAGTTAAACAGTATGACTAATTTTTAAGTATCTATATGTAAAAACAAGTAACAATACGAATCTAAAAAAAGTTTGAATATTATTGGAAGCGTTAAATATAAACATCAAAAGCTGCAATTTTTTGACAGCTCGCCATCTTTTTCTCCCTGGGTGCGACGACACGGCGCGAAAAATATAGACCTTGGTCTAACACCCAACCCTGCTTTACAATGCACCGCAGCAACTCCATTTCGCTGCGATTGCAGGAGCCACACCCCATGCCCGCTGAAGCGCTACCCTCTGCGTCGACTGCCTCTTTTCACATTCAGCGTAGCTTACGCCACTGCCTTTCTAGCATGGCAGAGCTGCTGTATGAGAGCGGCCACGTGCTCGAAACGATCACGCTGCCGCAGCGTGGGTTGTCACGCCAGGAGCTAGACGCTCTGCGCCATCAGCA
Organism: Cellvibrionaceae bacterium; assembly: GCA_030597965.1. GTDB lineage: Bacteria > Pseudomonadota > Gammaproteobacteria > Pseudomonadales > Cellvibrionaceae > JAUVQU01. The sequence goes on along the minus strand of JAUVQU010000054.1, from coordinate 405 downwards.
CCCTCGTTGGGCGCTTTGTCAGAAGACGTTGGAAGAGAGCGATGCCGCCATGCTTAACGACTACGGTCGCTTCGTTTTGACGCCACTCGGTCGAGAATTGATGTTCGATATGTTTGGGCAAGGCGCCGCTGACTGCGCCTAACCGATGTACAGAAGCACAAGACAAGTAAAGAAAATGCCCGCTGGAAGGAAGCGGGCGTTTCAGAGCACTCAAATAGCACTAAGTCGTTGAGAATACGACCTAACGCAGACCGAGCAGTGAAAGAATAAACAGGACGACAACGATCAGGCCGATGATATAGATAATGTTACGCATAACGGCACTCCTTGCTTTAGCGTTTCATGGAAATCAAAGGGTTGCTTCCCTTCAATAGGCGCTTTTAGCGTAGCAGGCTTTTTAACGAT
>JAUVQU010000092.1 GCA_030597965.1 Cellvibrionaceae bacterium | reverse complement strand
TAAAGACCTGCAATTTTCCCCCGATTGGAAAGTTAATTTGAATGCTAACTACATCATCTCACTGGAAGACTCTCCTTTCGATCTGAGAACGACTGTGTCCTATCAGGGACAGGGGGAAAGTGTTACAAGCCTTAGTAATGACTCGGAAACTATTCAAGGAACTTATAATATCTTTGATTTCTCTATGGGATTAATCAGTGATGATGATACTTGGGACGTAACCGCATTTGTTAAAAACTTTACAGATAAACAATACGCAACGGCGATTATTTCCTTGCCAAACAATTTGAGCGCTGGTGCTTATACGCAATTATTGCCTAAGACTTCGAGCCGCACTTTGGGTTTAACTGTTAATTACCGCTTCTGATGTATTTGTGAAAAGGTGAAAGTTGATCGGCAAAAAAACCGATCAACTTTTCAAAAAAACGATATGAGTAAACCATTTTTTATTTTACTACTACTTTTTTCATCATTTTCTGCTGCAGAAATAAGACCCAATATTTTATTGCTAATGGCCGAAGACATGAGTTCCCGCGTCGGTGCTTTTGGTGATGAAGTGGCCGTAACGCCGAATATCGATAAGCTGGCAAATGAGGGCACACGCTACACCAATGTCTATACGGCGGCGGGTGTGTGCGCTCCTAGTCGGGCAGCTCATATTATGGGTATGCACCAAATTTCTTTTGGTGGGCAGCACATGCGCACTTCCAGTGCGCCTAAGCCTGTCGGTGGCTATAAAGCCGTGCCGCCGGTGAATACCAAAGCTTATCCAGAATTATTACGTGTCGCCGGTTATTACACCTGGACGAATGACAAACTGGATTATCAGTTCAGTGGTCCCATGGCAGGTAGTGGTCCTTTTTCTATTTGGCACGACGAACGTGGTAAAAACCTTTGGCGTGATCGTGAAGAAGGTCAGCCGTTTTACGGACTTGTAAATTTCAACGTCACACACGAAAGTGGTGTGATGCGTCCTTTGGGTGAATGGCCTAACAGTGTGATGCATCTGGTTATGCAGGTGCTTCGTAAGTATACAGAGCCGAGCATAGAAGGCCTGCCTTTGACCTCGCCAGAAGATGTCATTCTGCCTCCATATTATCCAGACACCGCTACTGTGCGAGCGGATGTTGCTCGTCACTACAACAATATTACAATTATGGACGCCCAGGTAGGTGAAATTCTTGCGCAGCTGGAAACGGATGGTTTGGCGGATAGCACGATTGTGATCTGGACGACTGACCATGGTGATGGCTTGCCGCGGGCCAAGCGTGAACTCTTTGATTCGGGTCTTAAAGTCCCGATGATTATTCGCTGGCCGGAAGCTTATCGCCCAGAGGGTGTTTCCGCAAATGTTGATGGTGGTGGTATTGAAACTCGCATGATTAGTTTTGTGGATTTTGCGCCGACTATTTTGTCGTTAGCCGGTGAAGCAATACCCGAATATCAGCAGGGGCACGATTTTGTAAACGATGAATCGCAACAATATATCTATGCATCACGTGATCGCATAGATGTGGTTCAGGATCGTCAACGTGCTGTCCGCGATAACCGTTATAAATACATTCGCAGTTGGTATCCAGAGCAGGAGGGAGGGCACAAATTAACCTATCGCGACAATCTGGATATGGTGCTGGAAATGAAGCAACTTTATGCCGATGGAAAATTAAACGCCGATCAGCGTCGCTGGTTTGAAGCTCCGGGTGAAGAGCAGCTCTACGATACGCTCAATGACCCGCATGAACTGAATAATCTGGTGACAAGTCTTGAGTACCAAGAAATTTTAAATCGGATGCGTGATGCTTTGGCTGCATGGCAAGGCCGTGTGGAAGATTGGAGCGAAACGCCAGAGGCAGAAATGGTCGCTGACTTTAAGCCGGATGGAAAAATAGCCGTAACCGCCACACCCAAAGTAACCTTTGAAAACGGGCGTGTTGTTCTGTCTTCTGCATCGAAAGGTGCATCCTTAGGCTATCAAATTAATGATGGTAAATTGCAGGTATACACAGGGCCCATAGATGTTAAAGCAGGGAGTAAAATTACCGCTAAAGCGGTTCGTTATGGCTGGAAAGAAAGTAAAGAAGTAACGGTAACCGTTTCCAAACAATAGTTTCTCCCTTTTCTGTAAGCTCGAATTTATTAGTGCTTACAGAAAATTGTTAAGTTAAAAATAGATTCGTTGTGCCCGCGCCAAAAAGTAGAGGCTTTGAAGCCAAGGCGGTTATCCAGAGCTAAGTCGAAATTAACAACATTGATACAAATAAGATTAATTAAGTCTCTGTGTTACGAGGCTAACAAATTCAAAAGAGAGATCATCTGATGTTAAGGCGGTTTAAACGAGTTTCTGTTTTTTTGCCGATTTTACTTTTATCTGCAACGATTCAAGCCAAACAACCCAATGTGGTCTTCGTATTAACCGATGATCAGCGTGCGGATGCGGTGGGTTACCACGAAAATTCACTACTCGGTATTGAAACGCCAAACATTGACCGGCTTGCCGACGAAGGTGCACGTTTTAATAACATGTTTGTGACCACATCATTGTGTTCGCCCAGCCGCGCGTCGTTTTTGTCCGGCACCTATACCCACACCCACGGGGTCTACAATAATTTCACTGATTATCCTCACGAGTTAAAAAGCTTTCCCTTACTGCTGCAAAAAGCAGGCTATCAAACCGCTTACATTGGCAAGTGGCACATGGGAGAGGGCGACGATAATGCACGTCCTGGGTTCGATTATTGGGTAACTCACAAAGGCCAGGGTAAGTATTACGACACTACATTTAATGTGAACGGTGATCGTAAAACCGTAGCGGGTTATTACACAGACCGTGTGACGGATATGGCTCTGGATTGGTTGGCAAATGACAAGGCGGATAAGCCTTTTGCGTTAATTGTTGGGCATAAAGCGCCTCATGGCCCATTCGTGCCAGAGCCACGTTACGCAACCCGTTACGATAATGTGCCCTACCCATACCCTGAAAGTGGCTTTAACTTAGAGGGCAAGCCCGATTGGATTAAAGAGCGTCTGCCTACGTGGCACGGTATTTATGGGCCTTTGTATGGCTTCCGTAAAGACTTCCCCGACACCCGTCCCGAAGCCGTTGCGGACTTTGAACGCTTTGTTCGCAGTTATGTGGCCACCATTAACTCTGTGGATGACAGCGTAGGCAGAATATACGCCGCACTGGAACGCAGTGGTGAACTGGACAACACGATTTTTATTTTTGCGTCTGATAATGGTTTTTTATTCGGTGAGCACGGCATGATTGACAAGCGCACCATGCACGAGGCCAGTATTCGCGTGCCGTTGGTTGTGCGTTATCCCGCTACCATTAAAGCGGGCACTGCGGTTAATGACCATGTGCTGAGCCTGGATGTGGCGCCTTCTATTATTGAGATGACAGGTTTAGCCCCGATGGAAAATATTCAGGGCCGCTCATGGGCAGGCTTAGCGGCGGGCAAAGAAACCGAATGGCGTGATGCCTGGCTGTACGAATACAATTATGAAGTGCAATTTCCGTACACTCCGAATGTTCGAGGTGTACGCCAGGGTGATTGGAAATACGTGGCCTATCCACACGGTGACGGCGGAGAATTACGCCATAAAGAAGAGCTGTACAACATGGCCAAAGACGCTGATGAAGCGCATAACCTGGTAGACGACGAGCGCTACAGTAAAAAACTGGCAGAGATGCGTTTAGTGCTAGCCGCTGAATTAAAGCGTAGCGGTGCAGACCCGGACGTGATGCCGATTGATCAGGGTATTAAGATCGAACTCCCGGAAGAATCAATTCGTTAGGACGTTTCATGCAGACTCTTATAGTAGGTGATATAGGCGGCACTAATGCTCGCTTTGCTCTGGCGACACAAGACGACCAAGGTGTGATCCGCCTGTCTCAAATGCGTGATTTTTCCACGGCTGACTTCAGTGATTTTGATCTCTGCTTTGATCTTTTTCTAAGTCAGTTGGCGAGTGATGACTGGGGGCAGTCCAAGCCAGTTCAAGCTTGCATAGCGGTTGCCGGACCTGTGGGTGATCTGGAAACACACCTAACCAATGTCTCCTGGTCATTAAATCCTGGTTCGCTTTGTAAGCAATTTAATTTGCAGCATGTAGAAGTGCTGAATGATTTTGCGGCGCTGGCTTGTTCACTGCCGTACCTACAGGCAGATGATTTAAAAACTCTACAGGCCCCAGGTGAGCTACAGAATGAAAGCTTTAAGCCCAAGGCAGTGATTGGCCCAGGCACAGGTTTAGGGGTCGCGGCACTGGTACACAGTGCCAGTGGATGGATTCCAATCGCTACCGAGGGCGGACACAGAAGTTTTTCACCTGAAACAGATATTGAGTTTCAAATATCCCAAAGTCTATGTGACAAAGACGGTTATCTGGCCGTAGAAGATTTATTGTCTGGTTCCGGTTTGTGTAATATCTATGAGTCACTGGGTGAAATCCAACAGCAAACGGTGCAACCTCTTCAGCCTTATCAAATTACAGAGGTAGCGCTCTCGGGGAAATCTGAGCTGGCCAAAGATGCACTCAATATTTTCTTTGGTGTGCTGGGTAGTGTCTGTGGAGATGCTGCATTAAGTTATGGCGCAACGGGTGGAGTGTATATTGGTGGCGGAATATTGCCGCAGCTTCAGGATTTTGTTTTGCAAAGTGAATTTCTTAAACGTTTTAATAATAAAGGCAGTTACAGACAATACGTTAATCCTATTTCGGTGCGTTTGATTACCCGAAAAAACCCTGCACTTATCGGTGCAGCAGCTTGGTTATTACAGAAAGATTTATCCTGAAAATAAGCCGATAAACCACTGCACAGCAAACATTAAAACGGCAAGTATTCTTTGCCACCAGGGCATGTTCATGTCTGTTACTGGCGCATCCAGGCCTTGATCTTTTTGCTGTTCCATCCACACATCCAACTGCTTACTTAGGTTGTCCTGCTGCTTTTTAAGTTGAGGGTTTCCAGCAAGGTTGCTGAGTTCGTATGGATCTTTTTCCAGGTCGTAAAACTCTTCGGCGGGGCGGTTTTGATATCGTTCGGTTTGTTGTTTTGCAAAGGTGTCTGTTTTAGCTCTTTCTAGCCAGCTGAACCAGCCGCCCTGGCCTTTCTCCGTGACATTATTAGTAAAAGTGCCTTCTGGATTTAAATTGCGGATGTATTTAAATCGCTGGCTGCGCGCGGATCGAATAGGTGTGGCATCAGACGCATTGCGAATACCTAGCGTGGTGTGTGTGGCAAACACCACGTCTCTATGTGAAGCTCTTTTTCCGGTTAAAACGGGTAAAAAGCTCTTTCCGTCAATGTTATCCGGTGCTTTACCGCCAGCGATTTCCATCAGTGTGGGCAGTATGTCAACTAAGCTAACTCGACTTTCGGTCTGAGTATTACTGGCAATGTGGTTTGGCCATTTGACAATGAGAGGTACTCGAATGCCTGCGTCATAATTGGTCCATTTCTCGAAAGCAAAGCCGGCGCCGTGGTCGCTGGTGTAGATCACGATGGTGTTGTCTTTTGCAGGTGATTGTTGAAGTAGCGATAACAGCTGGCCTTTATCGGTATCTAGTTGGGATACCAATTCATAATAACCGGCTCGAGCGACACGTGTTTCTGGCGTGTCGATCAGGTAGGGTGGTAAAGGGATCTCTTTAGGTTGGTAATTTACTGTATCTGGGTAACCCTCGTTAAAGCCAAAGCGAGTATGTGGTAAGGATGTCGCTACTAAGAGAAAGAATGGTTTCTCGTTATCATTAAAAAGTGCGCTCGACGATTTAAAATATTTAGCCAGCAGACTGTTTGAATCGGTAAGAGTATTTTTTGATTTCTTTAACTGTTTAAAAGGGAATGCTTCGGAGGGCCCGAAGTGTTCTTTACCTGCGAGAAATACGTCATAGCCCAGCGGCTCAAAGTAATGGGGCAGGCTTAAGGTTTCTGGCTTAACTTCTGTGTGATTACGGTGCCCGCCATGGCGCATGGGGTAAAGGCCGGTGTATACAGACTGACGGCTGGGTGCGCAGATGGCCGCAGTGGCAAACACTCCAGTAAAACGCATACCTTCCGCCGCTAGATTATCAATGTTAGGGGTTTGGATGACGGGATTGCCATAGACACCTGAATCTTCGGCTCCGTGATCATCACTGAGAATCAGCAGGATATTAGGCGTTTCTTTATTAACTTCTGCATTCGCTACAGACACTGCACACAGCGTGGCCAGAGTGAGAATTAAAGAAATGGTTTTATTAATATTCACTGGTTTATCAATGGCCCTGATTTTCGTTTAATAAATACGGTAATTACGATCAAAATCCCTAAGCCTATGAGAAGAACCGCGCAGGCAATGACGTAAAAAGCGGTAGGGGCTGTAGGCCAGAATGGTACTGGCCCTCCGGGCATAGCATTAATAATCTTCTGAAATTCATTCTTAGTAATCAGAGCGTTGCCGGTTAACTTGCCGTTTAATAGATTATTTTTTTCGCTGATATCTATTGCTGTATTGAACAGTTTTTTACGTTCGTAGAGTTTCCATTCGCTGTTAAAGACAAACCGGCCCGGTATTTTCCCCCACATAGGGTTGTAGTGAATGAACTGATAATTGCGTATTGGTTGTGTTGCAGTTTGTGTCAGCCAGGGGACAAGGCTAGTGCCGTCTTTAGGGTGATCTGCTGGCATATCAGTACCAGCCAATTCCATCAATGTCGGGAAAAAATCGTTAAGGTTAATCAGCTCTGGGCTGGTTCCAGTACTTACATTGCTTGCTCCCCAGGCAATAAAGGGAACATGGGTGCCGTTGTCGGTGGTTTTACCTTTTCCGCCTTTGACGGCAACGCCATTGCGGATGGAGGTGATTCCTGTGTGGGTACCATTATCGCCAATAAAGAAAATGACGGTGTTATCTGCAATGTTTTTTTCGACCAAAGCTGTTCGTACATTGCCCACCAGCTTGTCCATATAGGTGACCATACCCGCAAACTTTTCTTCCTTTGTTTTTGCGTTCAAAGAATTTGGTGTGGTGACAAAAGGCGAGTGAGGTAAAAACATCGGGTAGTAAATAAAGAACGGCTGCTCATCTGCATTGACAATAAAGTCGGTGACGTATTGGTTTACAACGTCAGGGCCAAAGGTATCTTTTTCGTAAGTTTTAGAGGTGCCATTGTGGGACAGGTGAGGTGCCCAGTAGCGTGAGCCAGCGTCTTCTCTTTTAATCTGCCAGAGCAGGTAATCATCAAAGCCAGACTGTTCTGGCAGCATCCCGGTCGGATCATCGACGCCGTTGCTATGGAGCTGCCATTTACCTGCAATGACAGTTTTATATCCCGCCCCCTTGAGTGCGTGGGCAAAGGTTTTCTCATTGGGGTTAAGGTGCATAAACTGCTGATAATTGCGGAAGTTGTATTTTCCGGTCATCAATTTCACGCGGGAAGGTGTGCAAAGGGGTTGGGCGTGAGCATTATCAAAACGCATGCCCTCGGCGGCCATTTGGTCGAGTTTAGGGGTTTCGTAAGACTCGCCGCCGTATGTCCCAATGGTTTCAATCCCCAAGTCATCAGCAAGAATTAAAATAATATTTGGGTGTTCGGTGGCTACTACGACATGGGAAGCCAATAGCAGCAGTGTTAGAAACACCTTAGCCGTCGTTCGTTTATCCATAATATTCTTATTTATATTTTGTCCTTCTAGCTAATAGCGAGAAGGCTGATTTAACTTGTACAAAATCACCATTCATTTGTATATATTCGGCGTAATATATGAAAAACGCAAAAAATACTGGAAGTGAATAAATTAAGGGTGCATTTTAGGTGAATCAAAAAATAATAATAAAGGTATTTTCATGAATAGCATTATCGCGAGTTCGAAATTTCAGGCGCAGTTAGATTATGCATCTTTGCCCAAGGATAAATTGATCTATCTATTTCATACGGCAATGGGTGCGCATGCTAATTTTTTCGGTTTGTGGAGAAAAGCGTCAGTAGACCTTTGTGGTGAAGAAGTTACACAGGAGTTGTCTGCGATTGTTTATCCAAACCTTGCCAGTTATGGCGGCGATGTTCGCACAGTATTCTACGAAGAGCTGAATTTTATTTCGATGTGCATGCCTGATATGGCCAGTATGTTGACTGTGGCACGTTATGAAGAGGGCTTGTTACCGCCGGTGCTTAACCAAGAGATGGAATTGGATGATTTATCCAGTAATGCACTGGTACTACTGTGGAATCTTGCGACCTTAACTTACGTTATGCAGACCAGTCGATGGACGGAAACACTGCGTCAGCGCTTTAATAACTCAATAGCATTAAGGCTGGAGAAAGAAGTGTGGGTCGATCACGGTGGAGCTGAAGATGATATCAATTTCGGCTTGACGGCTATAGGTGAAACACCTGAGAGTCTGGGCTCTGGAAATGTAGAAACATTATTGCGGGGTTTTCAATATGCACCGGGTGAGGTTTGCGTGGTCGATGCTGAGTTTAAATTGGAAAGCCCTGATCACGGCTGGATTACCCATAAGTATTGTCCTGCTCACGATATGATGCGTGATACTGATAAAGAGCGTCTAGAAAATTGCTGTATGTTGTGTGTGATATCTATGCGTTTATCCGGTGAATTGGTGAATAAAAATATTCGCTGTCGTCCAGCCAGTTTGCCGCCACATAAAGTACTCACAGGCCATGCCTGCCAATGGGAGTATTGGGCAGAAGGCGCTTCCTAAAATGTATTTTTTGCCCTCTGGCTGCGTTGCTGCTGTACTCACTCAGTCACATATTAGTTATATGCTCCTGTCGCTGTGTG
>JAUVQU010000168.1 GCA_030597965.1 Cellvibrionaceae bacterium | reverse complement strand
GCAAGCGATTTGAAGCTAGATGCCCGCACTCACGGAAGTGACGATTAGCAAGAGCGTCTCACCTCCATCACATTAAGCCTTAAAAGAAATCGTCTTTAGATAAGTAAACTCTTCCAAACCTTCAACACCAAACTCACGCCCCATACCGGAACGCTTAATACCGCCAAAGGGAACCTTGCCGCTGAGTTTATTCGGCGCGCCATTAATACCGACGCCACCGGTGCGAAGTTGCATGGCCATTTGGTAGGCCTTACCCATATCACCAGAGAAGATTTCGCCAGACAATCCGTAGTCAGTATCATTCGCCAGCGCGATGGCTTCTTCGTCGGTATCGAAACCAATCACCACTCCCACAGGTCCAAACACTTCCTGCTGAGCAATGGCCATGTCATTGGTGACGTCATCAAACAAAGTTGGCTCAAAGAAATAACCTTTATCCAAAGCTTCTGGACGCTTACCACCACAGAGCAGGTTCGCGCCGTCATCAATCGCTCGCTGCACATGCTGCTCTACTCGCTGGCGCTGTGCTGCGCTGATAAGTGGTCCCATAGCCACTTTAGGATCGGCGGCGGGATCACCCATGGTGACACCCGGTGCCATCGCTAATAGCTGCTCAATGTATTGCTCTTTAATGCTGTTATGCACCAAATGACGCGTTGTTAATGCACAGCCCTGCCCGGCATTGGCGGTAAAACTCGCCAAACCAAAACCGCAAGCTTTGCGCAGGTCGGCGTCTTCTCGGACAATCAAAGCAGACTTACCGCCCAACTCCATCACCACCGGGGTTAGATTGGCACTGGCCTGAGACATAATGATGGAACCGACAGCATCGGAGCCAGTGAAGGAGATTAAGTCCACACGTTTATCGGTTGTCAGCTTCTCTGCTACAACCACATCGCCGGTAATAATATTAAGCACGCCGGCCGGCAGGCCTATCTCATCGGCAATATCGCCCAACAATAAAGCGGAGTAAGGCGTATCCGGTGAAGGTTTAAGCACCACGGAGTTACCCATTAATAATGCGGGAACGCACTTCGCCAGATTCAAATACAGCGGAAAGTTGTAAGCGGTAATGGCAGCAATCACACCGTAAGGGCTACGAACTTTAACGCCGAGGCCAATAGAGGAGCGCTTGCCCGGAATAACTTCCGTCGGCATGTTCTCAACGGGTTCAAAATTGCGCGCCAATTCAATCATATCGCGCGCAAACTGCACCGCACCGCCGAACTGCAAGTAGTTAACCAACATCGCAGTGGCACCAATCTCTGCCGTAATTAATGCTTTAACCTCATCCTTACGTGCCGCTATGGCATCGCAAAAACGCGCCATAACATCGGCACGTTCATTAATACTGAGTTGAGCCCATTCACCCTGATCAAATGCTTGACGTGCGGCATTGAGCGCTGCGTCCAGATGATTTAAATCACCCAGCGGTGCCTGGCCGATCACCTCCTCCGTTGCTGGATTGAGCACATCTTCAAATTCAGATACTGCCGCCCACTGACCATTGATATAGAGCTCTTTTCTGGAAGCTAAAGTCTGATACATAACGACAACATTACTCTTGGTTATTATTTGTATTCACTCGATTCTACACCCTAACTTCAACAAAAAATATAGTACGCATGCTTAGTATATAGTTAGCACGCATGCTATTATTTTTCCGGTATTGGATTACCTGTTTTGGCGCGCTGCACTGACTGGCTAGTCATCACGGCAAGTACTATTTAGCTACAGAAATCCATTAACATGAGCGCCCCTTTACTGTAGAGAAAGAACATGAGTAGTTTCGGTGATGTATTAACTTCAGCCCTGGCGTCTTCCACCAGCCTGTGGAGAGGCACCAGTTCCAGGCCGGCGGCAAAACAGCCCAAGCAATTATTAGAGTTGTATGAGTTTGAGAACTGCCCCTTTTGCCGCCTGGTTCGTGAGACATTAACCGAGCTGGACATTGACGCAATGATTTACCCCTGCCCCAAAGGCGGGAAGCGCTATAGAACCATCGCTAAGAAAGTGGGAAAAACACAGCAACTTCCATTCCTCGTAGACGCCAATACCGGTAAACAGCTTTCTGGCTCGGCCGACATTGTGGCTTATTTGTATAAAACCTATGACGATAAAGAAATTAGCCAAAATACTCGCAACCTTCAGGTTCTCAGTTCTTTCAGTTCGACCCTTGCACGCCACGGTAAAGGCAACACAACCCGTGTTTCAAAGTTACCAGAACAACCTCTGGTGCTGTACAGCTTTGAATCCAGCCCTTTTTCTCGCCGTGTCAGAGAGTTGCTGTGTGAATTAGAACTGCCTTATGAATTACGTAATACCGGCAAAGCAACCATTAAAGATATGGGACCTGTGGGTTTACGCAAAGCATTATTCCCTAACCTTCCCGTCACAGGCCGTAACCGCATCGCCATGTTGAAACATGCCGGCAAGGTACAAGTACCCTATTTGATCGACCCTAACACCAACACAGAGATGTTTGAGTCGGACGACATTATTGAATATTTAATTTCAACTTATGCGGTCTAACGCTCAAATTTAGCCGTTAAAAAAATATCAGGAGCCCAACGTGGAACTCAAATTTTCTCAAGAAGACCTCGAATTTAAAAAAGAGGTACGTCAGTTTTTTGAGAACAAACTCCCCGCCGATATCAAAGACCGATGTGAACGCGGTCTGGTCATCCCAAAAGAAATGCAAGTACGCTGGCAAAAGATCCTGTTTGATCAAGGCTGGATGGCTCCTAACTGGCCAGTAGATGAAGGCGGCACTGGCTGGTCACTCACCCAGAAGTATATTTTTGCGCAGGAAGCCGCCGCCGCTTGTGCACCACCACCCATGCCCTTCGGTGTAAACATGATTGGGCCCGTACTCATTAAATACGGCACAGAAGCGCAGCAGCAAAAACATCTACCCAATATTCTTAACTCAGATACCTGGTGGTGTCAGGGTTATTCCGAACCCGGCTCCGGCTCCGACCTCGCCAGTCTGAAAACAAAAGCCGTTAAAGACGGCAATGACTATGTGATTAATGGCCAGAAGATCTGGACCAGCTACGCCCAATACGCCGATATGATGTTCTGCCTGGTGCGCACCGACCCTGATGCCAAAAAGCAGGAAGGGATTTCATTCCTACTAATAGATATGAACACACCCGGCATTGAGGTTAAACCCATCATAGGTTTGGATTTAAACCACACACTCAATGAAGTGTTTTTCACTGATGTACGGGTGCCCATTGAGAACCTTGTGGGCGAAGAAAATAGTGGTTGGACCTACGCCAAATCTCTCTTGGAGCACGAACGTAGTTTTATTGCCCGCGTTGCCAACTCCAAGCAATTGCTCGTCCGCTTAAAACAAATTGCCAGTACACAGCGTATTGGCGATAACTTATTGATAAACAACCCTGATTTTCGTCGCAAATTAACAGCCGTAGAAATTGATCTGATGGCACTAGAGTATTCAGAGCTGCGCTTTCTTGCCAAACAAATGGATGGCGGCCAACTCGGCCCCGAACCTTCGATTATGAAACTGGAAGGCAGCCAGATTCAACAGCGCTTGAAAAAACTCCTGGTAGAAAGCCTGGGTATGTATGCCCTGCCCTTTGATGCTGACGCCAGAGCCGACGAAAGTGATTACCTGGCCATGGGCCCCGAGCACGCCCATGGCATTTTAGATCAGCATTTTTACGGTCGCTCGGCCACCCTCGTTGGCGGCACTTCTGAGGTTCAGAAGAATGTTATTTCTAGATTACTTATGAAGCGCTAAGGAGCTTCAAGCATATTATTAAGGTGCCCTTAAACCAATCAGTAGGAGCTCCCTTAAGAGGGCCTACAGATGATTTATCGTTATTACGTGTTTAAAAAAGTACATTTTAAAAGGTACATAGAATATGGATTTTAAATATTCCCAAGAACAAACCATGCTGAAAGACGTTGTCGATCGTTTCGTGGCTGACAACTACAGTGCAGAACAAAGAGCCACACTTGCCAACACTGAGCTGGGCCACAGTGACTCGCACTGGCAAACATTCGCAGATATGGGCCTATTGGCTTTACCCTTCGCAGAAGCCTTAGGTGGCATGGAAGGCAGTGCAGTAGACGTTGCACTGGTTATGGAAAGCTTTGGTAAAGGCTTAGTCTTAGAGCCCTACATACCGACAGTGATTCTCGCAGGCGGCCTGATAAGCACGCTGGGTAACGATCAACAACAAGCGTCACTCTTAGGCAATATAATGGCCGGTAAAATGAAAGCGGCTTTTGGCTATTGTGAACCTCAATCCCGCTTTAACCCTGCCGATGTAGAAACCAGTGCATCACCTGCTGGCTCCGGTTATATACTCAACGGCCACAAGAGTATTGTTTGGCACGGACCTTCTGCCAATAAAATTATTGTTTCAGCCAGAACCTCCGGCACCCCAAGAAGTAAAGAAGGTATTTCTCTGTTTATTCTTGATCCAAATGCAGAAGGTGTAACACGCTTAAACACTCGAACCGCCGACGGACAAGGTGCCAGCGATCTCCTGTTGGAGAATGTACAGATTGATGCAGATGATTTATTAGGCGAAGAAGGCAAAGCCTACCCAGCTATAGAGAGGGCACTACAGGCAGCTATTAGCGCCGTCAGTGCCGAGGCGGTTGGCGCAATGGAAGCCACCAACGAAATCACCCGTGAATATCTGAAAATTCGTCAACAATTCGGTACTGCGCTTAGTAACTTTCAATCTTTACAGCACCGCACGGCGGAAATGTATTCAGAAGTGGAAATGTCACGCTCTATGTCTGAAGCTCTCGCCATGCGACTGCGCGACTCTGATAACGACAACAACAACGACAGCCATATAGGCGATGAAGACACACTACCCGCTCAAACCACCGCAGCCACCAAAGTACGTATCGGTAAGGCGGCTACGTTTATTGGTGAAAACAGCGTGCAACTTCATGGCGGCATTGGCATGACCAATGAATACGTAATTGGACACTATTACAAACGCCTGATGATGATCGATATACTGTTTGGGGATCAGGATTATCACTCAAGGCAATACGAGCAATTAATTTATGGCTGAAAATTTCAAGAATAGATATGGCCCATGGGCTCTTGTGGTTGGATCCGCAGAAGGCACCGGTGTCTGCTATGCAGAACGACTCGCAGAACAGGGACTTAATGTTTTTCTGGTTGATCTCCGCAGCGACCTTTTGGAACAACAAGCCTGGGATTTACAACACAATTACGGTATCAAAACACTAACGCACTGCTGTGACCTTAGAGATACCGTTCAGGTATCCAACCTTATT
>JAUVQU010000213.1 GCA_030597965.1 Cellvibrionaceae bacterium | reverse complement strand
TCGACGCTGAGCGCATGACGCTCACCAGTGATGTCCAAACGCTGAAACTCAATCAAACCATCACCGTAACCATCGAAAGCACCAACATCGAGAAAAAACAGGTGAACTTTCAACAGATCTTAAGCTCATAAGCCCTATCTATACCCATAGAGGGCTTATTTTTGGGCTAATACCGTAAAAGTCACAGAGACTGTATTTATTGTATAGTTGGCCCCAAGCAAACCAACCAGGTGCTAACGACAATGAACGATACGGATCTTATAACTAATAACGAACAGCCACCCAAAGCCAGCAATCCATGGAAAACGTTTGGCATTGCTGTGATTGTTCTCGTCTTCATTGTTATGGGCGCCCTGCTCTTAAAGAATTACTTATTTCCCACAGAATTCAGCCCCGTCACTCTTTCCGAAAGAGAAACTTCCACGCTCAATGAAAAACTGCAAAGCCTGAACTTACCAACAATTCAGTCCCGCGAAACAACCTCCAGTCAGAAAGCTACCACGGCCCTCAAGCCACAGGCCTACTCCGAGAAAGACGCGGGCAGAGAAGTCAGCTTTAGTGAAAAAGAAATCAACGCCATGATCGCGCACAATACGGACCTGGCCGATAAGTTCGCGATTGACTTATCCGACAACCTGGCCAGTGCCCAGCTGCTCCTGCCGCTGGACCCCGACATGCCTTTTGTTGGCGGTAAAACACTTAAATTAAGTGCGGGGGTTGAGATTGCCTTTCGCAACTCACGCCCCGTGGTTAAATTACGGGGCGTGAGCGCATGGGGTATACCCGTGCCCAACGAGTGGCTGGGCAATCTGAAAAACGTTGATTTAATCAATGAATTTGGCGGCCAAGATGGTTTTTGGAAAAGCTTCTCGAACGGTATTGATTATGTAGAAATTACTGATGGTGAACTGCAAATAAAGCTGAAGGAATAGCTTTATTTATCTTAGCCTCCATTAATTCTTACGGGCATTAATTAAACTCCCTGAATATATAACTAGCATTTCACCCTGTAGCTCTGGATCCCAGATCAAGTCTGGGATGACGGGAAGGCATTATTAATCTGACTGTTCAGTTTCTTACGATTCACCTCGTCCACAATCGGGCTAAGCATCCCTGATGTAGGCCCAGAATTACGAATGGATACAAAAAAATTCGTCATCCCAGACTTGATCTGGGATCCAGAGCTACGAAGCTATACCCTTCAACTTAGTCCATAGCTTACTGAATAATTTGATCCCAAAGATCGACCCACCTTGGATTTTCTTTTTCTATCAATTCCAACTTCCACCCTCGGCTCCAGCTTTTAATCTGTTTTTCACGCTGAATAGCCTGACTTATTGATTCGTGGAGCTCAAAATAGACAAGGGAGTGAACTTGATACTTCTGCGTAAACCCAACAACCTGATCATTACGATGCTGCCAAATACGCTGTACAAGATTACTTGTTACACCAACGTAGATAGTGCCATTTCTTTCACTAGCCAGAACATAAACCGCAGGTTGCTTGACCATCCTTGGCCTCCTGATTCTACTCCTGCATTTCACCCTGTAGCTCTGGATCCCAGATTAGGTCCGGGATGACGAGACCAGTACAATCTCCATTACCTCGGCTATGATCGAGGGCCAGAACCGCAAAGAACAACAGGCATCACCACATCAAATCATCGGGGATTTCGAACTGTGCGTAGTGGTCATCATCGCCTTCGCTGCCTGAATCAGAGCCTTCTACATTTAATTGGTTATAAACTACGATAACTGCTTCATCACGCTCACGGACCTTATCCGCCACTGGTTTGGGCACAATCTCATAAGCTTCGCCCAGCTTTGCCACACACAGACGGCCACGTGCTAATTGTTTGGATATTTCCTGAGTAACCAGTAGCTTCTTGATCGTTGAACCGTCGGTAAAATTAAAATCTATTTCACCGCCCTGTCGATTCAGTTTATTCAAATTAATGAGCTGAATAATCTGAGCGGCAATGGCTTTTCGATCGGCTTCTTCTTTACGCTTCTGGTTCAGTTCACGATCCTTCACCAGCTTTTTTTCGCGTGTCTGCTGTGCCAACAACTGAGCTTCGCTGACCACATCTTCTTTACTGCGCCGCTGCACATTTTTTTGTTTTTTCTTTTGCCTGGAAATACTTTTGGCTTTTTTCTTATCAACCAAACCTGCACCCAGTAATTGATCCTGTAGTGACGACATAATAAACCCCTTACACTTTGCCTTTTAACATCGCCATCTGCTCTTGATAATCCTTCTCGATAGCGTCATCCAGAGTTTTAAGCAAGCCGGCACGCACTTTTAACTTTGTTGCCTTATAAGCAGGAAGATTAAGTTGAGACAATCGACGAGCTTCCGCATAGGCGTCATCCATTAACCGGCTTTCATCCACTACCTTATCCAAAAATCCAATATCAACTGCCGCTTCAGGGTCGTACATTTCGGCATTAACAACCGCTCGATAAAACGCAGCAGGAATTAATCGTGAGCGAGGTAATTCAATACCGAAGTGATGCATAATCATACCAATAGCAACCTCATTCAGTCCCAGTGAATATGGGCCCTTAACACCCACACGATAGTCACAGGAAAGTAAAGTAAAGCAACCTTGAGCAACCGCGTGCCCAGTACAGACACCAACCACCGGATACGGAAATGACAAGAGTCGACGACAGAGTGTAGAGCCGGCCTTGACCATTTCAACACCCGTTTCCATGTCGGCTTGAAATACTTTCAAATCATAACCCGCTGAAAAAACACCTTGCTGGCCTACCAACACAACAATAGCGACATCCTGCTCAGCCCGGTCCAATGCCACATTAATCGCATCGATAAGATCAATGGACATAGCATTGACCTTGCCACTGTGCATAGTAATCGTGGCGATATCGCCATTCAATTCATAATCCACTGGATTGGTCATAGTTGCTCACTTCTATATTTATTAATTTTTTTCATCTGTTCTACCCGGAGTTTTCTGGCGAATAGTTATTCGCGCATAAAAAAACCCGCAATGTCTAAGACTATTACGGGCTCCCCAAGTTTACATTAACTTATCTGCCCAAAATGCCTCGCGAAATCACCTCTTTCATAATTTCGGAAGTGCCCGCATAAATAGTTTGAATACGAGCAACCAAATAATAACGCGATATTTTATATTCAGTAGTGTAACCATAACCACCGAACATTTGCAGGCACTGATCACACACACGGCACTGCATTTCTGTGGTGGCCAACTTCAGAATAGCGGCATCGTTGACACTCATTTCACCGCGCTTGAACTTTGCGAAGTTCTTTTCAAGCAACGCCAGACTCAATTCGATATCAGATCTCATCTCAGCCAATTTAAACCGTGTGTTTTGGAATTGGCTAATAGTCTTACCAAATGCTTTACGCTCCTGCACATACTCAATCGCCAGCTCCATTGCACCTACTGCGGCAGAAACTGCCTGTGCAGAGCACCCCAAGCGCTCACGCGGTAATTCTTCCATCAAGTGAATAAAACCTTTACCTTCGCCTCCCAACAACGCAGTGGCGGGAACACGAAGATTATCAAAGAACAATTCAGCCGAATCGGAAGCGTGCTGACCAATTTTCTCGATTTTCTTACCGCGAGCAAAACCTGGCAAAGAAGTATCAACCAGAAATAATGAAATACCTTTAGCGCCCGCATTCGGATCAGTCTTGGCACATACAATAACCAGACCAGCATGAATACCATTGGTAATAAACACCTTGGAACCATTGATCACATACTCATCACCATCTTTAACGGCTGTAGTACGCATACCAGCAAGGTCAGAACCCGCACCCGGCTCAGTCATGGCGATCGCGCCTACTGTTTCACCCGTAATCATTTTTGGCAGCCACTGTGCGCGCTGTTCGTCTGTACCAATATTGTTGATGTATGGCGCAACGATGTTTGAGTGGATGTTGTAGCCTGAGGTTAAACCGCCGTAACCCAGACGGGACATTTCCCAGATAATCATGTTGTTTACATCAAAGCTGGCAGCGGCAGAGCCGAACTCTTCCGGCATATCAACACACAGCAGACCTGCCTGGCCCATAGTATTCCAAAGCTCACGGTCAACAATTCCGTCTTTTTCCCACTGTTCGTAATGGGGCTCCACCTCCTGTTGAAAAAAGCGCAACACCATGTCACGGAACATTTCTAATTCTTCTGGGTTATCACTTTGAAAATTCACTACTAATACCTCGTCGATGCCCGCAATGATTCACGGTCTTATATAAATCGCGCCAGAGT
>JAUVQU010000164.1 GCA_030597965.1 Cellvibrionaceae bacterium | reverse complement strand
TGGCGTTACCGGTCTGCGTGTTAAGAGCACCAAAGATGGCAGCACTCAGGACATTGACGTAGCTGGCGTATTTGTCGCTATTGGCCACAAGCCTAATACCGACATCTTCGAAGGCCAGCTGGATATGAAAGATGGCTATATCACTATCAATAGCGGCTTAAATGGCAATGCCACTGGCACCAGTGTTGAAGGTATTTATGCTGCAGGCGATGTGGCTGATCATGTATATCGTCAGGCCATTACCTCCGCGGGTGCTGGCTGTATGGCGGCCTTGGACGCGGAGAAGTTCTTAGACAACCAATAGAGCACTTCTAAAAATGCACTTTTCACGCGATAGTGGCGTGGCTTCGTAGTCCCTACTTTTGGCAGTTCCGTACTCGAATCCTCATGTATGTTTTATACACTGCGGTTCTCCGTGCGGCACTTCCTTACTCTAGCGAGAAAATTATTATTTTTAGAAACACCCAACAACTCCCTTTCTCAGTACAATCTACCCAACCAAAGTGTTGAGTAGATTTGTAAAATGTCGCAAATACCCTGGCTTGAAGGCAGCTCCACCCTCTTCCCCCACCCCAGCCATGCCCTGAGTGATCCAGATGGTCTGTTGGCTGCGGGCGGTGATTTAAGCCCTAAACAACTCCTACACGCTTACAAAAATGGTATTTTCCCTTGGTATGACGAGACTCAGCCGATCCTCTGGTGGTCTCCAAACCCACGCTTAATTATTCGCCCCCGCGATCTTCATATTTCAAAAAGCTTAAAAAAAACACTTCGGCAAACTCCATTTACCATCAGCTCCGATCATTCTTTTACTGAGGTAATGGAAGCTTGTGCCGCGCCCAGGGGCAATCAACCAGGTACATGGATCACGGAAGAAATGCATGAAGCCTATCTCAGGCTTCATGTCTTAGGCCATGCACACAGCGTTGAAATCTGGCGGGATAAACAACTGATCGGAGGCCTATATGGCGTGGCGATTGGTCAGGTATTCTTTGGCGAGTCTATGTTCAGCCGACAAGACAACGCCTCAAAAATTGCGTTTTCGTGCTTATTAAAGACACTGGGTAATTGCGGCTACGAGCTGATTGATTGCCAAGTGCACAGCGAGCACCTGGAAAGTCTTGGCGCTACAATGGTCGAACGAGGGCAATTTTTACAAATGCTTGTACGCTATACTCAGAAAGAAAACCATCCATGGCCACACCCTCAAGACTGGGTTTTGGCTCTGAAACAATTAGGCCGCTCGAGCGGTAAAAACTAAGCGGCCAATATCCCATTTGAGAGCATTCAAATGACAGACCTAAGTAATATCCGCCTGTTCAGCACCCATCCACATGAGTGCAGTTACCTTGACGACGCTGAAGCCACGACCATCTTTGTCGACCCCGACATTACAATTAGCCAGGATCTGTACAGCCAATTATCCCTAAGGGGATTTCGTCGCAGTGGTGAACACATTTACCGCCCGCACTGCGCCAGCTGCCAAGCCTGTACTCCCGCCCGTATTCCCGTCGAACAATTCAAGATGTCCAGACAACAGAAGCGTTGCTGGAAGCGCAATCAAGATTTACGCCTCAACTCAGTTAGCAGCCTGAATATCGAGCAGCATTACCCCTTGTATGAGCGTTATATCAATGCGCGTCATCAAGACGGTGATATGTATCCGGCAACACAGGAGCAGTTTGAAAGCTTTCTTGCCAGCAACTGGGGGCTCTCCACTTACCTGGAATACTGGCGGGAAGATGAGCTGCTGGCTGTAGCGGTTACCGATCAACTGGAAGACAGCCTTTCGGCTGTCTATACCTTCTTTGAACCCACGCAACACAAGCGTAGCTTGGGCGTTTTTTGCCTGTTATCCCAAATTGAAATGGCTCGCAAACAAAGTTATCGCTACCTGTACCTAGGCTACTGGATCAAAGACTGCCAAAAAATGAGCTATAAAACCGATTATCAACCGGTGGAGCTATTAATTAATGGCCGCTGGAGACTTCAAGAATAAGCAAATCAATCCTTGGAACTAAGCCACTTTTCAGGCACAATCACGCCTGCTCAAATTGAGGCCTCCGAATTCGGTATCTTTGAGCACAAATATTAGCTGAGTGAGGATATTGCCGGATGGCAAAAGAAGAAAATATTGAAATGGAAGGCGAAGTAATCGACACGCTTCCAAACACCACTTTTCGTGTAGAGCTAGAAAACGGCCACGTTGTAACCGCTCACATTTCTGGGAAAATGCGTAAAAATTACATTCGTATTTTGACTGGAGATAAGGTGAAAGTAGAATTGACGCCTTATGACTTAACTAAAGGCCGCATCACCTACCGCGCCCGTTAAGTTAAAGCCCCCTAAAGGCTTAAAGAACACATAAATAAAGGCAGCTTACGCTGCCTTTATTTTTATCTGCAGCTTATCATCTTTAACTGTAACGGCCACTGTACCGCCAGACGTTGAAAGCTCTCCAAACAGCACTGCTTCCGCCAATGGTTTCTTCAGGTGTTCCTGAATAAGACGAGCCATCGGCCTTGCGCCCATATTCACATCATAACCATTAATGGCCAGCCATTCTCTAGCCTCGTCAGACACATCCAGTGTGACTTTCTTTTCATCCAATTGCGACTGCAACTCAACCAGGAATTTATCAACAACTGTCTTAGTGACATCAAGACTGAGCGCACTAAACTGTACAATCGAATCCAAACGGTTACGGAATTCAGGCGCAAACATCTTCTTAATCGCTTCCATTCCATCGCTGGTATGATCCTGATGAGTAAAGCCCATTGAAGCTCTGCTCATATCCTCAGCACCCGCGTTGGTGGTCATGATTAAAATGACATTACGGAAATCAGCCTTACGGCCGTTATTGTCGGTTAACGAACCATGATCCATAACTTGCAGTAACAAGTTAAAGACATCCGGGTGCGCTTTCTCGATCTCATCAAGCAACACAACACAATGAGGGTGCTGAGTGACCGCATCGGTTAACAACCCGCCCTGATCAAAACCGACATAACCTGGAGGCGCACCAATCAAGCGGGAAACTGTATGGCGCTCCATGTATTCAGACATATCAAAGCGCACCAACTCGACACCGAGTGATCCGGCCAGCTGTTTACACAATTCCGTTTTACCAACACCCGTAGGCCCAGAAAAAAGGAATGAGCCAATTGGCTTAGTGTCCACACCTAAGCCGGCGCGAGACAACTTAATAGCGGTAGCCACCGTATCAATGGCTTCATCTTGACCAAAAACAGTAACCTTTAAACGTGAATCTAGAGTCTTCAGCTGCTCTTTATCAGATGAAGAAACACTCTTTGGTGGTATGCGCGCCATCTTCGCAATAATAGCTTCAATATCACCAACACCAATTTGCTTCTTACGCTTACTTGACGCTTTTAAGCGCTGATAAGCGCCCGCCTCATCGATTACATCAATGGCTTTGTCAGGCATGAAGCGCTCAGGAATGTACTTCTGAGATAATTCCGCCGCGGCCTTTAAGGCTCTGTCGGTATATTTCAGTTCGTGGTGCTCTTCAAACTTAGACTTTAATCCGCGTAAAATCTGATAGGTATCTTCAACACTCGGCTCCTCCACATCAATTTTCTGGAAGCGGCGAGAAAGCGCCCTATCCTTATCAAAAATACCGCGGTATTCCTGAAAGGTAGTGGAACCCAAACAGCGTAATTTTCCTGAAGAAAGTAACGGCTTGAGTAAATTGGAGGCATCCATTACACCGCCGGATGCAGCCCCGGCACCAATGATGGTGTGAATTTCATCAATAAATAAAATCGCATGCTCTTGATTCTTTAGTTCAGCCAGCAAACCTTTAAAGCGCTTTTCAAAATCACCGCGATACTTGGTACCGGCCAATAGAGACCCCAAATCCAGTGAGTAGACCACGCTACCCAATAATACATCCGGCACTTCGCCGTCGACGATCCGCTTGGCAAGGCCTTCGGCAATGGCGGTTTTACCCACGCCGGATTCACCGACCAGCAATGGATTATTCTTACGGCGACGAACCAGGATTTGACTGACACGCTCAACTTCTTCGTCTCGCCCGACCAGCGGATCAATATGGCCTGCCATGGCCTCTTCATTCAAATTGGTTGAATAGGCCTCTAATGGACTAGGGCTGGGCTGATCACCGGAGAAGGATGCATCATCGGCCTGCTCTGGGCCTGGCTCTTCACTATGACTGTCGTCACCTGAAACCTTGGAAATACCGTGAGTGATGTAATTCACTACATCAATACGCGCAATACTCTGTTGCTTTAAATAATAAACCGCCTGACTTTCCTGCTCACTAAAAATAGCCACCAATACATTGGCACCAGTGACCTCTGCTTTTCCAGACGATTGAACATGAAAAACAGCGCGTTGCAGTACGCGTTGAAAGCCTAACGTGGGCTGTGTTTCACGCTCATCGTCATTTTCGGGAATTAACGGTGTGGTGGAGTCCACAAATTCATTGAGTTCTTTGCGTAGAATGGCAATGTCCGCGCCACAGGCTACCAGTACGGTAGAGGCGGAATCATTATCAATAAGAGCCAACAATAGATGCTCGACGGTCATAAATTCATGCCGCTTTGTTCGAGCGCCTTTAAAGGCTTCGTTTAAGGTAACTTCCAAGTCACGGTTTAACATGAGCGCTCACCTCTGAGGAAAAAGTTATCCAAACACTTAACTCCAATACTATTCATCATCTTCAACTGCTTCGATCTCACATAAGAGCGGATGTTCACTCTCGTTAGCACACTGGTTCACCTGCGCCGCTTTTGTTTCGGCTATATCTCGAGTATAGATGCCACACACACCTTTGCCCTGTGTATGTACTTGCAGCATAACTTGCGTGGCTTGCTCGCGGCCCATGGAGAAAAAAGTCTCTAGGATCTCGACCACAAACTCCATTGGAGTATAGTCATCGTTCAATAATACGACCTTATACATCGGCGGACGTTTCAATTGCGGCTTATCTTCCGCTACGGCCAAACCGCCATCACTATTTTCATGATCGTCTTCATGGCCAGCAGTCACATTAAAATGACTCACCAACTCTGGCTCTAAGGCCGTTTTATATTCACACATTACGTCAAAATTCATTCTATCTAGGAACCACACTGGCAACACCGAGCTTACACTACGTAAGTCAGTATACGGATCAGTTAAAGCTAAGAACAAGTAGCAATCTAACCCTGCGGCCAAAACACACATAAAGTGGTAGTTTTTTGTACAGAAAGACTATAAATAGACTAGTTTTCAGGTATTTACATCTATTAAGAACAATTAATATCACCAGTCATTATATCTACCCTTTCCCAAAACCGAGCTCAAACACTAAGTCATATACACAGATACAAAAAAGCCCAGCGAATAGCTGGGCTTTTTCAGTCAACACCAAGCAATTAGCTGCCCATTTTAGCCAGCGTACTGTTCAATGTTTCGCTGGGACGCATCGCGGCAGAAGCCAACTCAGGGTTCGG
>JAUVQU010000214.1 GCA_030597965.1 Cellvibrionaceae bacterium | reverse complement strand
CTGATATCACTGCAATGATGAACGATGTACGTAAAGAAATTCCTAATGCTAAGCTTGTTTACAATAACAGCCCATCATTCAACTGGACATTGAACTTCCGTCAGCAAGCATATGACGCAATGGTTGAAGCTGGTGAAGATGTATCTGCATACGTTCGTGCTGATCTAATGAAAGCTGAGTATGACGAAACTGAATTGTCTGCAAGAGCTGATGACAAGATCCGTACTTTCCAGGCTGATACTTCACGTGAAGCGGGTATCTTCCACCACCTAATCACTCTTCCTACTTATCACACAACTGCATTGTCTGTTGATAACTTGGCTAAAGAGTACTTCGGTGACGAAGGTATGCTTGGTTATGTTGCTGGCGTACAGCGTAAAGAGATCCGTCAGGGTATCGCATGTGTTAAGCATCAGAACATGTCTGGTTCAGACATGGGTGATGACCACAAAGAATACTTTGCTGGTGAAAACGCCCTGAAAGCCGGTGGCGCAAAGAACACGTCTAACCAGTTCGGCTAATCACCTGCTCAACAATTTTTATCTCCATTTGAGGGTCTTTTTAGACCCTCTTTTTTTATCTGGTTTTTTTAATTTTTAATGGCATCGTTGCTTACATTCTTCTGAGGTCACTGCTACCCGAGAGAATTCGCCAGCAGGGCTGGCGAATGGTTAAATGATTAGCATCACACCGCTGTAAAAAAGCGAAATACGCGAGAGAGTAAAATGAGCAACACACCCGCATATCTACAAGACGCCAAAAGCCTGTTGAGCAACACCGGCTTTGCCTGTAACTCTGTCTGGTACCACGGCACTTCATCGGCACTGACTGACTCCATCACCAGTAACGGCCTGAAGCGCTCTGGTGATAAAAGCATGAAGCAGGCCGCCAAGCAGACCATGGCGACCATCGGCAATAACTACACTGAATCAATCGAGCCGGTTTTTTTAACCCAGAGCAAAGAGATTGCGCTCTACTGGGCCAACCAAACGGTGCGCAATCGCAGCGTGCGTGGTGAAAGCGAAGAGACGCCTGTTGTTATTGCCGTAACCCTGAGCGATGAAATCAACACCAAGGTTAAACCCGACGTTGGTGCTGCCAGCTTGCTGCTGTTACCCGAGGGCGAGCACTTTATGGCGCACCTGGGTCAGATTTATCAGCAGTGTGGCATTGATGGTCCAGACATTGACCTGATGAATGCCGACCGTCTTGAGTATCTTAACAAGCTTGGTTTTGCCTACCTCAATCAAGATATTGACGCTGCTTGCCTCTCGGTAATCACAGAATAAGTTCGCTCTACTGGTGCCCGCCTGCATTTAGCACCAGAACATGGCCCCTTCTAACTTAGTAACACTTTGATATCCCAGCATGGGCAGCCCTAACCGGCTCCCCTTTTTTGCTCCCATAAGAAACACTTTCCTCATTCAAACCTATAAATATCGTCCAGATAGCCTAGACTCTAATAAACAGCCGTTGATATATGTCATCAAAAATGCAAAATAAACAATGGAAAGCCACATTGCTATTTTTAGCCGCTATACTCAGCGACTCAAAGATAATATTTACATAACCATTTACATAACCATTTACATAACCATTTACATAACAATAGCCTGATAGAGGAAACTTAAGATGGCAAAGAAAGAAACTGCTGGCGCAGCTGATTACGGCCTTGGACCTTATAAGTACCCACGTGGTTGGTTTGTTATTGCCGAAGCCAATGAGCTTGATGACGGCCCAATCGCCAAAACCTTTTTCGACAAAGACTTTGCTCTTTACCGTGGCAAGTCAGGTCGTGTTGTACTTCTTGATGCTTACTGCAAGCACATGGGTACACACCTTGCAGCCAGTAAGACTGCTTATATCGCTCAGACAGAAGACCTGATTGAAGGTGATTCTATCCGTTGTCCGTACCACGCTTGGCGCTACAACGAAAAAGGTGATGTGGATCATATCCCTTACCACGATGCTACTAAATGCCCTAAATCAGCTTCTATTGAGTCTTACCATGTACGTGAAGTCATGGGCATGATCATGATGTGGCACCACCCAGAAGGTGGCGAGCCAGAACTTGAGCCGCCATACTTACCAATGTGGGATGATGAGCGCGCCATTCACTGGCAACTGGATCACCTGGGTACTCTGCCCATTCATGGTATCGAGATCACCGATAACATGGCAGACGCTCAGCACTTGGGTCCAACACACGGTTCCCCTGTTGAATACTTCGAGAACGAAATCAAAGACGGTGTAGTTATCCAGCGTCAAGGTGGCGTTTTAGCTGTATACAAATCTAAGCTGGACAGTGTGACCTGGTACTCAACACCTGGCGTATTGTGCTCCAAGCAAACTTGGGCCGGTATGACCATGGTTGAACTGATCTGCAATACTCCGGTTTCTGACGGTGTTTCACAGTGTTGGCACGGTGTACTGTCGCTTTCTGATCACAATCCTGCGACTCATGCTGATATGGCAAAAGCCAAGGCTCTGCAAGAAGGCGCACTGACTGCCTTCGCCGCTGACTTTGATGTATGGTCGAACAAGACGCCAGCCACAAAGGTTATGCGTCTGAAGAAAGACGGTCGCTTCGACATGGTTCGCAAGTGGGTAAGCCAATGGTACATGAGCGCTGAAGACGCTGAAGCGGTTCGTGCAGAGGTCAACGGTTTCCATCCGATTCCTGATTTCCCACGGCCTGATCCAGCAAAGAAAACCAGTGGCTATGAAGACGACTGCTTCCTGACTCGTGGAGCAGACGGCACGGTTAGATCTGTGTACACAGGTGAAGAAGTTAAGTAAGTTTTTTGCTTAACCGAACCACAATAAAAAGGCCAGCTTTCGCTGGCCTTTTTATTTCTTACGAAAGGTGCTTTTCACTCAAATTAGCTAGATTTAAACCAAGCTTTAAACCCTCTCCAGATACGCTTACTCCAATCGACAAACTCTTTCCCTAACAATAGAACGGCCACCCACCAGGTAATCTGAGCAAAGATAAACACCCCGGCTACCCAGGCAGTTTTTACATCTGCCTCCAATGACATAAACGGGACAATGGGAATCACTCCGTAGGCGATACACGATACGAACAACAAGCTATAACCGGTTATCTTACGTAGCTTTTCCATCAGTTCTTCAGTGATTTACTAACCACCTCAAAGACATCTTTCGAAAGATTCGGTTCCGCCATAATGCGCTGTAGTGCCTGTTTCATCAGACGCTGGCGCTGCTCATCGTATTTCAACCATTTGGTCAGAGGTGTCAGTAAACGAGAGGCCATTGAAGGATTTAACCCATTCAGCACAATGATTTGATCCGCCAGGAAATCGTAACCCGACCCATCAATAGAGTGGAAATTTTTGGGGTTATTACCGGCAAAAGCAGCAATCACTGAACGCGCTTTATTCGGATTTTTAATATCAAACGCAGGATGCGCCATCAGTGCTTTGACACGGGCCAATCCTTGCGGCAATACGCAACTGGCTTGTACCATCAGCCACTGATTTACCACCAACGCCTCAGACTGCCATTTGCTATAGAAATCAGCCAGGCAGCGCTGAGCTTGCGCCTGTACCGACTCAGCATTCACCAAGGCACTTAACGCAAAGGCCACATCCGTCATATTGTGGTGCGCATCAAACTGAGCTTCACACAACCCAATCGCCGCCGGTGTTTCAAGCGCCATTAAATAACCGAGTGCACTGTTCTTAAGGCTTCGTTTTGCAATCGATGCCGCATCTGGGCTGTAGGGCTCATCTGAATGATTGTCCTGATATACGTGCTCAAAGGTTTCAGCTAAAGCCTCGGCCAGTTGGCGCTTCACATAGTGGCGGGCAAAGTGAATAGCCTCCACATCAACCTGTTCACTGATCTCGCTCAAATAAGCTTCTGTCGGCAGTGTCAGCATTAGTGCGACCATGGCCTTATCCAGGCTGGTATCGGCCAAAATAGATTTGAAAGCCTCAGCCAAGCGCGTATCAATCACGGGACTTTGATCCCCTGTGCAATAGGCGGCCATTACATCCTGAATGACCAATACCGCCAATTGCTGGCTCGCGTCCCAGCGGCAGAAGCCATCGTCTTCACGGCTCATTAGCGCCATCAGTTGATCGCGGGAATAATCGAACCGCAGTTTTACCGGTGCAGAAAAGCCGCGCAACAACGCAGGAATCGGTTTTTCTGGCAGGTTAGAGAACACAAATGTTTGCTCTGCCTGAGTAAGCTCTAATACACAATTCGTATTATCGGCACTTTCAAAATCAGGGCT
>JAUVQU010000183.1 GCA_030597965.1 Cellvibrionaceae bacterium | reverse complement strand
AGTTTGATCACACTTTTTATGAGTCAATTGATCAATTTATTGCTCCGTTAATTAAAAAGTAACCACTATTGTTCCTAGAAATAGAAGTGCCCATATATGAAGTTCACAGTAGTTATTCCTGCCCGTTATGCATCCAGTCGTTTACCCGCCAAACCGCTGGCTGATATCGCAGGCAAAATGATGATCCAGCGCGTTTACGATCAGGCGTTAAAAAGTAATGCATCCGACGTGATTGTAGCGACCGATGACGAGCGTATAGAAACAGCGGTTAAAGCGTTCGGCGGCAAGGTCTGTATGACCGCCGTAGATCACCAATCCGGCACTGACCGTCTACAGGAAGTCGTGGCGAAACTTGGTTTGGCAGAAGACGATATTGTGGTGAATGTGCAGGGCGACGAGCCACTCATTCCGCCCGCTGTGATCAACCAAGTAGCACAGAACCTGGCGCAGGCCAAAGCCGCCAGTGTCTCGACATTATCCGAGCCAATCACAACCGCTGAAGATTTCCTAAACCCGAATATCGTAAAAGTGGTGAGTGATAAGGACGGCTATGCGTTGTATTTCAGTCGTGCCAGCTTGCCGTGGCCGCGCGATGCGTTTGCCAGGTCTCAAACGGAATTACCGGATGATAATGTTTTCCAGCGTCACTCTTCGTTTCAGAGGCACATTGGAATTTATGGCTATCGAGTAAGCCTTCTTAATGCTTTTGTTGGCTGGGACATGGCGCCTATTGAGGCGCTCGAATCACTGGAACAGCTGCGGGTTATGTGGAACGGTCATCGCATTCACGTAGCTGAAGCCGTGGAAGAGGTACCGGGTGGCGTGGATACGCCAGAAGACTTGGCTCGATTAAACGAATTACTTTCCTAGGCTTGCTCTAGCTTCCAGTCGCTCTAACTTAAAGTCGCTGTGTACTGCATCTTATGCTGCCAGCGACCTGAGTGATAACGCCACACCAGTAACGAAGCCTTAATGCTGAAGTCGATCAGCGCTACCGAGAAGATCCAGTACACGCTCAGCTCCCACTGTATAAACAGCAGAGCCAATAAAATCCTGCCAAAGAACAATCCCGTAAATGTCGAGATAAGCGGGAAGCGCGTATCACCTGCGCCTCGCAAAGCCCCCGCTAAGCTGTATTCAACCGCCATAATCGGTTGAGCAATCGCCAGGATTCGAATGAAGTTGGTGGCCAGTTCAATCACTTCCGGGTCGTCTGTCATAAAACTGGCTAAGGTTCTCGCGCCTAGGGCTAGCCCCAAAGCGAACAGCGTCATAATAGCGACAGCCAACCACATGGTTTTCCAGCCGCTTGCTTTGGCTAATTCAGGCTTGCCAGCACCGATTAACTGCCCTGTCATGGTGGCGTTCGCCAAACCAAAACCGATGCCGATTACAAACGAGAGGGAAAGTATCGTCACGCCAATACCATAGGCGGCGTAGGCCTCGGTGCCGTAAACCGCCACAATGGCGAGAAACGCCAACAGAGAAAATTGAATCACACTCTGTTCAATGGCGACTGGCATGCCGATACGCAAAAGACGGGCAAAGCGCTGTTTGGTCAGCGCATCTTTCCATACACCATCGAGTTGGAAGCGTCCATTGAGCCACAGTACAAAAAAGATTAAACACGTAATAGAGCAACCAACGCCTGCACCAATACCCACGCCGGCAATCCCTTGTGCCGGAATGCCGAAGGCACCAAAACTAAATGACCAGGCCAATACAATATTGGCGGTGGTGGAGGCAAAAGCCAGAATCAACGGATTAATGGTATCACCCACTGCACGCAGAACTGAGCTGAGCATGAGGTTCAAGGCATATACAACGTTAAATAAAGCCAAATATCGAATAAAAATCGCGGCTTGTTCTGCCGCTTGCTCATCAATACCCAAAGACTGTGCGATGAACTCAGGTACAAGAATAGGGGGCAGGGATAAAATCAGCGCGATTAAGGCGCTCATCACGATTGATGTCGTCGCTATTTTTCCAGCTTCTTCAATATTCTTAGAGCCCCACGCTTGTGAGATAAGTGCCGAGGCCGCAATGGAAAGCGCGATATTGATAGCCTGCAGTAAAAAGAAAAAACGATGCCCTGTGACGATTGCCGCAACACCGCTGGTGCCCATAGGAGCGGCTATTTTTAGATGAACAACACCAACGGCTGTGCTCAGTAAATTACTGATGATACTGGGCCACGCCAAATACCAGACGGAACTGAGGTTGGCATCAAGCTTGCGTGCTGTTTTTGAATTTGATGCCATAGCAGGATAGACCTGAGTTATGAAAAGTTGGGTACCATCATACGGTTATTATTGAATTAAATAAGAGGTGCTTTGTGACATCAGCGTTACCGAGAAAGAAAACCCACTTAAAGGCGGAAAGCTTAAATTAGCGATACAGGGGTTAATGTGGTGATTGGCAGCCCATGTAAAGCTTTGGAGGCTATTACCCCAGGGCACCAAAAGTAGGCCCTCTTAAGGGAGCTCCTACATAAACAGATCCTACTCTGTAGGAGCCAGCCCTGCTGGCGAATAACTCTATAGGAGCAAGCCCAGAGTGCCTTCTATTGCAAGCGAATAACAATGTTCACAGGCACTCCCAGGGATACGTAAAGTCCGACCTACATTTACAATCCCCCGCAGCTTACAGCTGGGTAGTTTATTGATAAAATTTAAATTTCAGCCGCTAAATAACAACCTTGTTTAATGGCGCGTTTGGCATCCAGTTCTGCCGCTACATCCGCACCTCCAATGACGTGTACTTTGATGCCCAGCTCTTCCAGAGGCTTGAGCAGGGGCTTGTAGGGATCTTGTCCGGCGCAGAGGATGACGTTGTCTACGGCCAGACATTGCTGCTCTCCGTCTACGGTGATATGCAAACCCTGGTCGTCGATACGGTCGTATTGCACACCAGATACAAACTTAACCTTGCGGTGCTTCAAGCTGGTTCTGTGAATCCAGCCGGTGGTTTTACCGAGGCCTGCGCCTACTTTAGTGGTTTTACGTTGCAGCAGATGAATGGCTCTCGGTGATTCAACGTTTTCCATTGGGTTGAGGCCGGCGCGATTACTGAGGCTGATATCGATGCCCCATTCGCGGTAGAAGTTGTCTCTGTCCTGGTCGCTGTCCAGCAGTTTATCCGGATTGTGTTCGCCGCTGTGGCTGAGGTATTCGGCCACATCAAAGCCAATACCGCCTGCACCAATAATGGCCACGTTTTTACCCACAGGCTTTTTGTCGCGCAGTACGTCCAGGTAACTGAGAACTTTGGGGTGATCAACGCCTTCAATCTCTGGCGTGCGCGGTGCAATGCCTGTCGCCAAAATCACTTCATCAAAACCTTCAGTAACTAAGCCCTCAGCCGTAGCTGTGTGGTTTAATTTTACGGTCACATTGTGCTGCGTTAATTGATTCTGGAAATAACGCAGACTCTCTTGGAATTCTTCTTTACCGGGAATTTTCCGGGCAATATTAAATTGACCACCGATTTTGTCGCTGGCTTCAAACAGGGTGACGTTATGACCTCGCTCGGCCGCTATGGCAGCAGTGGCCATACCGGCAGGACCAGAACCAACGACTGCAATCTTCTTAACGGCTGAGGTTGGGGTGTATTGCAGCTCTGTCTCGTGGCAAGCGCGAGGGTTCAGCAGGCAAGAAGTGAGTTTGCCTTCGAAGGTGTGATCAATACAGGCTTGGTTGCAACCAATGCAGGTGTTGATCGACTCGGCTTTATTTGCGATAGCTTTGCTGACAAAGTTGGCATCGGCAAGGAAAGGGCGAGCCATAGACACCATGTCGGCATGGCCATCGGCTATCACTTTGTTGGCCACTTCTGGTGTGTTAATACGGTTACTGGTGATGACAGGTATGGATAAGCTTTTTCTTAAATGCCCCGTCACCTGTGCAAACGCGGCACGGGGTACAGAGGTGGCAATCGTAGGCACACGTGCTTCGTGCCAGCCGATGCCGGTGTTCATAATCGTAACGCCGGCTTTTTCCAATAGCTGGCCCAGCTCAATGATTTCTTCTGTGCTACTGCCGCCTTCCACCAGGTCAAGCATAGAGAGGCGATAAATAATAATGAACTTCTCCCCGACTTTTTTACGGGTACGTTTGATAATTTCAAGCGGGAGACGCATGCGGTTCTCGTAGCTGCCGCCCCAGCGGTCGGTGCGCTTGTTGGTGCGTTCGGCAATAAACTGGTTAATAAAATAACCTTCGGAGCCCATTACTTCTACACCGTCATAGCCTGCTTTTTGTGCCATGGCGGCGCAGTGAGCGTAGTCGTCAATTTGCTCTTCAATTTCTACGTCGGTGAGTTCACGAGGCGGAAACGGGTTTATGGGTGACTGTACAGCGGAAGGTGCGATCAGCTCGGGGTTGTAGGCATAACGACCAGCGTGAAGAACCTGCATACAAATTTTACCGTCTTCTGCGTGTACTGCATCGGTAATGATTTTGTGTTTACTGACCTCTTCATCGGTAGTGAGTTTACTGGCACCCATAAAAACGGCGCCTAGTGTGTTAGGGGCAATACCACCAGTAATGATTAAACCCACCTGGCCCTTGGCTCGCTCGACGTAAAAAGCGGCCATGCGCTCAAAACCGTTGGTTTCTTCTTCAAGGTTAGTGTGCATCGAGCCCATCAGGGTTCGGTTCTTCAGCGTGGTAAAACCAAGGTCGAGGGGCGCTAATAGATTAGGGTATTGGGTATCGCTCATAGTGTTCTCTGCTTTTTGTCTGGTGACTGGCTGCTTATAGGAGGCCAAAAGTAAGTGCCACGCTGGGGACAGAATTTTTAGGATAAAACTGAAAAAATACTCTAGCGGTTAATGCCCAACACAACAATGCCAAATTAGGCCACGGCTAGTGTCTAAACCGCCGCTCATTCTCACTCTTTGTACGGTAAAGCCTGGCGAGAAGCCTGGGTGATCGTCAGGCCTGTATTTTACAGAATCATGGTTTATTACCCGTTGGTGATTGTGTTGAAGCCGCAGCT
>JAUVQU010000190.1 GCA_030597965.1 Cellvibrionaceae bacterium | reverse complement strand
GAAAATTAATATTTTTAGAGGCACTTTAACGAGTTCTCTTCTTGTTGCTCTGGTTTTTATTAAGCGCTAAATAAAAGGTAATTAACGGTGGAAAGACAACAGCTTCAACAGATTATTGAAGGCGCATTGCTGGCGTATGGTCAGCCAATGACTCTGGATAAAATGCTGACCCTGTTTAACGAGGAAGAAGAGCAGCTGCCTGCTAAGGATGAGTTAAAGGCCGTATTACAAGATATTGAAGCCGGGTGCTCTGGTCGTGGATTTGAACTTAAGCAGGTTGCCAGTGGCTGGCGTTTTCAGGTGAGTGAAGATACCGCGAACTGGGTAAACCGCCTCTGGGACGAAAAGCCACAGCGTTATTCTCGAGCCTTGTTAGAAACACTGGCATTGATAGCTTATCGTCAGCCGATTACCCGTGGAGATATTGAAGAAATTCGCGGTGTGTCGGTGAGCTCCCACATTGTTAAAACGTTGGTAGAGCGTGAGTGGATTAAAGTGGTCGGCCATCGCGATGTGCCGGGGCGTCCCGCGCTGTATGCCACAACAAGACAATTTTTAGATTACTTCAACCTCAAGAGTTTGGATGAGCTGCCATCATTGGGCGAGATTGCTGACATTGAAGCGTTGGATGCACAGTTAGACCTTAGTGGTGTGCTGGAAGGGCTGCCTGCGGTTGCAAAAGCTGAGGCTACAGAAACCGATAGCTCAGATGAAGCAGCACAAACTGATGTTGTAGATACTGAACAGGAAACTGTTGCAGGAAATATTGATACTGCAGAGCTACAGCTTGTTGAACTACAGCCTGCTCAAGAAGATAACGACTTTAACGATGCTTTTGAGGCGGAAGGTATTACCTTGGATCAAGTGTCTATGGATAAAACCAAATCACTTTTCGGTAGTGTAGCTGATGATGAAATAGCTGAAAGCTCTGACGAAGAAAAAACCGACACAGACACCGAAGGGTTACGCGAAATATGAGTACGGACGAAAAATTACAAAAGGTGCTTGCCAGAGTAGGGGTGGGTTCTCGCCGTGAAATGGAGCGTGCCATTAGCTCTGGTCGCGTCGAAGTTAATGGTGCGTTGGCCAAGTTGGGCGATCGCGTTAGCTTAACTGATGAAGTGGTTGTTGATGGTCGTCGCTTGAAATTAAGCCCGCCACAATCCAGTAAGACGCGCGTGCTGTTGTACAACAAGCCGGAAGGTGAAATCTGCTCTCGCTCTGACCCTAAAGGGCGTAAAACAGTTTATGAGCACCTGCCAAGGCTGCAAGGCGAGCGCTGGATCTCCGTAGGTCGCCTGGACTTTAATACCAGTGGTTTACTGTTGTTTACCAACAATGGTGATTTAGCCAATAAACTCATGCACCCATCCTCCGTGATTGACCGTGAATACCTGGTACGTGTTCAGGGTGAAGTGGATGATGAAATGAAACAACGTCTTAAAAAAGGCGTTGAGCTTGACGATGGTGTGGCCAAATTTACCGATATTGTTGATGGTGCTGGAGAGGGCCGTAACAGCTGGTTCTATTGTGTGGTAATGGAAGGTCGCAACCGCGAAGTTCGTCGCCTGTGGGAGTCGCAGGGAGTGAAAGTAAGCCGTTTGAAGCGTGTGCGCTACGGTAATATTTTTATCCCGTCCCATGTTCGTGTAGGGCAGTGGATCGAGCTAAATGACGCTGAAACAGCAGAGCTGTGTGAAACCGCAGGCGTTAAGCCACCACCAAAATCAAAAACATCCCGAGAAGAAAGTGAGCGTTTGACGAGACAGCGTAATCGTTTGAAACGAGGCGGATCAAAACAGCGCAGTAATCGAGAAAAACGTTAGACAATAAAAAAGCCCCGCTGGGGCTTTTTTATTGTCTGCTAATTTTTGATTCATACCTGAGGAGCTCTAGGCAAGGTCATCGTTATCCATCGGCGCGGCGGGAATATTAAACGTTACGGTAAGCCCCTGTGCGTTTTTATTGTTCGCTGCGTAGATATTTCCGCCATGAAGCAATACCGTGCGGTGGGCAATGGATAATCCCAAGCCATAACCGCCACTGCTTCTGTCTCGGGCCTCGTCCGTACGGAAGAAGGGTTTAAATATGTCATTGATATGCTGCTCATCAACACCCGGGCCCTGGTCGCTGACGCTGATTTCTGGATTGTTATCGCTGTTGAGCTTTAGTTTTACCGTGATGGCGGTGTTGGTGTTGGTGTGGTGTAGTGCATTATGAACAATATTATCGAGCACACTGAAAAGCGTGTTACCTCGTGTCATGACCAGTGTTTCATCGACTTCAGATGTAATTTTAAGACTCACATTTTTCTCTGAGGCTTCGTCTTTACAGCTTTCAATAACAACATTGATGAGACTGTTCAGTTCAACCACATCTGCTAACTCCCATTCACCTTCTTCGTTAATGGGTAGGGACAGGATGTCTGATATAACGTCGTTGAGATAATCGGCGGCGCTTTTTATACGCTCTAGTTCTGGCTGTACTTCGGGGTTGGCTCTTTGTTGCGCAATGGCCAGAGCGACCTGTAAGCGTGCCAGTGGTGACCGCAGCTCGTGGGAGACATCTTTAATCAGCCGCTTTTGTTCCAGCATGGATTGCCGTAACTGGAAGGCCATATTGTCAAAGGCAGCGCCCAGTTCAGCGATCTCTCCGGGGTGTTTGCCAAAATGATCGCTAATGCGAACGTTCCAGTCCCCTTTGGCCAGCCGCTGGGTGGCGTTTGTGAGTGTTTTTATGTCAGCTGTTAAGTAGCGAGCCAGATAAAGACATCCGGCGCCACTTATAAGAATGGTTGGTAACAGAAAGCTCCAGAAATTGTACAAAAACAGGCGCCAGTTAAATGTTTGGTCGATAGGCGGAAATGAAATAACCCTCAGGTTGTGCCCGTCATTGAGTTGAAAGCGTCGGGCATAGATCAGTTTTCCTTTGAGGCCGCCCTTAAAATAAGGCTTTTCGGCGCTGAGCTGCTCAAGAATCAGGCGGCGGATCGGCGGGACATTACGTCCCAACATATCATCGCCATTCTCATTGATGATGAAGAAATATCGAGTTGACCATGCGGGCATGGCTTTTAGACCAAGTTCAACCTGTTGGTAGTCATAATTAATAGCTTCACTGACGAGCTCACGTAAAAATCGATCGCCCGGGTCTTTACTGTCTTGTGAAGAAAAGTGTTTGTCGGGCCCCAGGTTGTATAGGTGGATGGCGACACTCGAACCGATTACTAGAATAGTTGTGGCAACCCAGAAAATAAGAAAGACTCGTATGTATATCCGTCCCATTGGAAGGGGCTCCTAGGCTTCTTCTTTTCTGGTGAGCATATAGCCTGCACCACGAATATTTATGATGAGTTCTTTATTTGCCCCTTCGCCAAATAGTTTTTTACGGATATTACTGACATGAACATCAATGCTGCGGTCGTAGGGTGTAAGCTTTCTTCCCAGAGCTTTTTCAGTTAAAGATTCTTTACTGATCACTTCCCCGGCTTCGCGCATTAACAGCTCTAGCACAGTGAATTCAGCACCGGTAAGGGTGACGGGTTTGTTGCCGAAATGCACCGTATGGCTGGAGAGTTGTAATTGTAGGTCATCAACCTCTACCGTGTCGCTCAGAGCTTCAGGTTTGGTGTCTGTACGCCTTAGTATGGCGTTAATACGAGCAAGCAGTTCACGAGGATTACAGGGCTTGGGTAGGTAATCGTCGGCCCCCATTTCAAGGCCATCAATAAGGCTCTCTGTATCGCCCTTAGCCGTGAGCATAATAACAGGTGTTTTAACGTGCCTGCGCAGTTTCTTGAGTGCTTCAAAGCCGTTAAGCACAGGCATCATGACATCAAGAATAATGACATCATAGTAATTGTTGATGGCGAGTTCGGCACCACTTTGGCCGTCGTGAGCCAGTGAAATGGTAAAGCCTTCCGCCTGCAGATACTCCTTAAGCAGCAGACTGAGTTCTTGGTCATCATCAACTAATAAAAGGTGGCTCATAATTTTGCATTACTCATTGTATTTATCTTTGTAGATATGCGTCGTTCAAGGGTACTAAACATCAAGGTGCATAAACATAGATTGTTTGATCCAACCTATAGTATTGCTCTAATGAGGTCTTTGTCATTTTCCCGCTAAACTTTTTACCCTTCTTAACTCAATCTCGATCAGCGCAGTGATGCGGTTGCTTCCTGTGGCGATTACTGGGAAAATTCGCCGTCCAGAAATTATGAATATTCAGTTTGAGGCGCATGTGGCAGAGATAGGCCTGTTTTTTGGCAGCGATGAAGGTAATACCGAAGGGGTTGCCTACAAAATTCAAGAGCGCTTAGGCGACGAGCATGTTGATGTTCTTGATGTTGGCGATGTGACTCAGCTTGAATTTGCCGATTACGATAAGTTGATATTGGGTATTCCCACCTGGGATTTCGGCCAGATTCAGTCTGACTGGGAAGACTTTTGGGACGATGTCAGTGAAATAGATTTCACCGGTAAGACAGTCGCGCTTTACGGTCTGGGTGACCAATTCGGTTACGGCGACTACTTCCTCGACGCCATGGGTATGCTGCACGATGTCATTATTGAGCGTGGCGCTAAAACCATCGGCTTTTGGTCTGTAGAAGGTTATGACTTTGATGTGTCTAAAGCGTTGAGCGCCAGTGGTGATCAGTTTGTTGGTTTGGCCATTGATGATGATCAGCAGGAAGACCTCACAGCGGATCGCTTGAACCGATGGTGTCACCAGATTGTAGTCGAGTTTGGGCTGGACCTGGACGTTACAGAACTCGATGATTAATAGCATCTAGCATCTAGCATCTAGCATCT
>JAUVQU010000080.1 GCA_030597965.1 Cellvibrionaceae bacterium | reverse complement strand
TGGGCCAATTAAGTTTGCCTCAAGACCTAGCGAATGCCCGGAATGCATGAGAGATGAGCTTATTCGGCTACAGGCAGAGAAGATTAAAATCGACGAGGAATCACGTAAGCGCAATGTCGAGTTTCTGTTGAATAATCTTGATATTCCTGAACGATTCAAGGGTTGCACACTACAGAACTACGAGCCAGTCAACGACGATGCAAAGAGAGTGCTCAGGGTGTGTCAGGCATACGCCAGCAAATGGCCTGAGAGGTTACAGAAAGGCGGTGGGCTGGTTATGTGTGGAAAGCCTGGTACTGGAAAGAATCATCTTGCACTGGCTATCGCCCGGCACGCAATTACGGAACATCAAAGCTCAGCTATTTTCACAACGGCGCTGAAAATTGCCAGAGAATATAAATCAACATGGTCGAAAAACTCCACCCGCACAGAGGATGAAGTGATCCGACAGTTCACTAAACCTGACCTGCTAATTATCGATGAGGTTGGTGTGCAGTTTGGAAGCGAGGCGGAAAAGATGATCATGTTCGAAATCATCAACACCCGCTACGAGCGCATGAAGCCAACAATCCTGATTAGCAACCAGA
This sequence comes from Cellvibrionaceae bacterium, assembly GCA_030597965.1. Lineage (GTDB taxonomy): Bacteria > Pseudomonadota > Gammaproteobacteria > Pseudomonadales > Cellvibrionaceae > JAUVQU01. The sequence goes on along the minus strand of JAUVQU010000080.1, from coordinate 9,154 downwards.
GCAAAGATGAACTGTCTGCATTCATTGGTGAGCGTGTTATTGACAGGATGAATGATGGCGGCGGGTGCACTCTTGCGTTTACATGGGATAGTTACAGGAGCAGATCGTGACTGGAAAAGAAATCATCCTGGAATACCTGAAAACTCATGAACAATTCTCCCCACATGAATTAGCACTGATCACCGGAATACCAAATAACAGAATCGCTCAAGCAGCAAGGCATATGGTGAAACAAGGACATTTGAGTGTTGTTGAGCGTAAGTGGAAGACGGTTATTTATGCAAAACGCAAGGTGAAGAAGGAGCCAATTAAAAGAAATCCAGATGGTACGGGGTGGGGATGTGCAAATCCAATGACGGCGTTTATTAATAGGGCGCTTATGGAGGTAAGGCAATGACCATCTACATCACTGAGCTAATAACAGGCCTGCTGGTAATCGCAGGCCTTTTTATTTGGGGGAGGGTAAATCGTGGCTGAGTTAATTTTCTCTGCATTGAGGATTCTCGGTGCTATGTGGATGGTGGCGACGTTCATTGTGGTTGCCAGCAGTTTTGTCCGGTTGGTAGGCGAAGGTAAAGACCTGGTTGGTGTGCTTTTCGGTAGCATTTTTCTGTGGGTGATTATCGGTGTTATGCCTGTTGTCGTAGCAAAAGTGGCGTGGCGTTTTGTGAGTTAATCGGAGGTTAATGTGAGCAAGTGCCAAAAGTGCAATAACACAGGAATGTGTGATAGCGGAGGTTCTACTCCTTGGGGAGAGCCGATTTTTATTGAATGTGACTGCCTTATGAAAGATGACGAAAGCAGATGCCAGTTTGAAGAGAGTTGGTTACGACGTGGGGGCGAATCTTCAGACCTTATCCGTTACCCTGAAAATCACCATGAAATTGGCAGTGGTGATATTGGTGGTCAATACGTGATGGACGATGTTCAAGGCCACTGGCAAACGTGGCAGGCATCGAGAGCAGCTATCGAGATTGAGTGCCCTGGAAAAAGAGAGCGTGAGGCATTTTCTACCGATTTCGAGGATGGGGTCACATTTGGTTATAACGACGCAATTAGTGAATGCGAAGGACTGATTCGCGCTGCTGGAGTCAAAGTGAAGGAGTGAGTATATGCCATTTATAAAATTAACCATGCAATGCAGCATCTATCAGCCACCAAGCACAGGCGTGATAGAAAGCACCAGAAGTGCATATGAGCCCTTGTACGTTAACTCTGACAACATCGAAACCCTATTTGATGCCGGATTTACGATTGTAAGAATGGCAAGTGGTGAGCGGTTCGATGTTATTGAGAAACCAGAAGCTATTTTGGCGTTAATTAATCCATGCGTGCAGAAGGTGAGCAATGAGGAAACTAACGTTTGAACTAAGAAGCCCCATCCATCAGCAGAACGCCATTCAAGCTATCCAGCAAATCCTTCCAGACCCAACCAAACCAATCGTAGTAACCATTCAGGAACGCAACCGCAGCTTAGACCAAAACCGAAAGCTTTGGGCTTGCCTTGGTGACGTCTCTCGTCAGGTTGAATGGCATGGTCGCTGGCTGGATGCAGAAAGCTGGAAGTGTGTGTTTACCGCAGCATTAAAGCAGCAGGACGTTGTTCCTAACCTTGCCGGGAATGGCTTTGTGGTAATAGGCCAGTCAACCAGCAGGATGCGTGTAAGCGAATTTGCGGAGCTATTAGAGCTTATACAGGCATTCGGTACAGAACGTGGCGTTAAGTGGTCAGACGAAGCGCGACTGGCTCTGGAGTGGAAAGCGAGATGGGGAGATCGGGCTGCATGACTATCAAATCAAATACGCCAGCACACGACAAGGACTGCTGGCAAACGCCGCTTTGGCTTTTTGATGCACTGGATATTGAGTTTGGATTCTGGCTGGATTCGGCAGCGAGCGACAAAAATGCTCTGTGCGCTCACTGGCTAACTGAGGCCGACGACGCGCTCAAATCTGAGTGGATAAGCCACGGTGCAATCTGGAATAACCCACCGTACAGCAATATCAGGCCGTGGGTGGAAAAAGCCGCTGAGCAGTGCATACAACAGCGACAGACGGTAGTGATGCTTGTGCCAGAGGATATGTCTGTCGGATGGTTCAGCAAGGCTCTGGAGAGTGTTGACGAAGTTCGTATTATCACTGATGGACGGATTAATTTTATCGAACCATCGACAGGGCTGGAGAAGAAGGGAAACAGCAAAGGCTCCATGCTGCTGATTTGGCGACCGTTCATCAGTCCTCGACGGATGTTTACTACCGTATCCAAAGCGGCATTGATGGCGATCGGGCAGGGCGTCAGGAGGGCGGCATGAGACGACAGCGACGAAGTATCACCGACATCATCTGCGAAAACTGCAAATACCTTCCAACGAAACGCTCCAGAAATAAACGCAAGCCAATCCCAAAAGAATCTGACGTAAAAACCTTCAATTACACAGCTCACCTGTGGGATATCCGGTGGCTAAGACATCGTGCGAGGAAATGACAATGGATTATTCACAGTTAAGTGATTTTGAAATTAACGTGGCGGTATTCGAAGCCATTCATAACGGATCACCGGATTACAAAGAAGGTGAGAATGGCGATATGGTGTTTATCTCATTTGAGGGAGACGTTGTAAACGGAGACGCAGTTGAAGTAGAAGTTGAGCGCGGATCATTTAACCCATGCGTAAACCCAGCAGACGCATGGCCGATTGTTGAAAAATACAGGATTAGCATTATCAATCTCGATGAAGACGAGTGGGGTGCACGCGGTGTGGCCTACTGTAAATCTAAGCGAGCTATACATGAAAATCCCCTTCGCGCCGCCATGATTGTCTTTCTCATGATGCAGAGAATCCAATAATGCTTAGCCCATCCCAATCCCTTCAATACCAGAAAGAAAGCGTCGAGCGGGCTTTAACGTGCGCTAACTGCGGTCAGAAGCTGCATGTGCTGGAAGTTCACGTGTGTGAGCACTGCTGCGCAGAACTGATGAGCGATCCGAATAGCTCAATGTACGAGGAAGAAGACGATGAGTGATTACCTGAAATGGTATCTCTGCCACCGCTGGTTAATTAAGTTTGCTGTAAAAGACTGGATGACAGCGGATGCCAACAAGCTTAAGCAAAGAAAGGACTATTACTACGCCAGAATGAAGGAAAACTACTGCTCAATTCGCACTCGCATAGTTATTAAAAAAGACCTTCAGTCAATTCTTCAATTGCGAGGGAAGGTAAATGGCTAACCTACGCAAAGAAGCGCGCGGCAGAGAATGCCAGGTACGTATTTACGGCGTATGCAATGGTAATCCTGAAACTACAGTTCTGGCACATTACCGGATGGCTGGAATTTGCGGAACGGGAATGAAGCCTGACGACCTGATCGGCGCATGGGCTTGTAGCGCGTGTCACGATGAAATCGACCGACGCACCCATAATCTCGACAACAAAGACGCCAGACTTTACCACCTCGAAGGCGTGATCAGGACGCAGGCGATACTGCTGAAGGAGGGGAAGATTAAACCATGAACGAATATCAGTTTGTGCTTCCATACCCGCCGTCGCTGAATACCTACTGGCGAAGACGGGGAAGCCAATACTACATCAGCGATAAAGGCCAGAAATACCGAAAAGACGTTCAGCAAATCATCCGCCAACTTAAGTTAGACATTTTCACCAAATCACGACTCCGCATCAAAGTAATCGCAGACGTTCCAGACTCCCGCCGCCGCGACCTCGACAACATCCTGAAAGGTTTACTCGACTCCCTTATCCACGCCGGATTTGCGGAAGACGACGAGCAATTCGATGACATTCGCGTAATTCGTGGTGTGAAAGTACCAGGTGGAAGGCTTGGAATAAAAATCACCGAACTGGAGAACGCATGAACGCCACAATTCAAACGATACCAGAGCTTCTTATCCAAACACGAGGCAATCAGACCGAAGTGGCGAGGATGCTTTCCTGCGCAAGAGGAACAGTGCTCAAGTACAACCGAGACAGCAAAGGTGAGCGTCACGTAATAGTTAACGGCGTCCTGATGGTCAAACAGGGCAAGAGGGGAAGACGATGAGCATAAGAGAACTAAACCTCACCAAAGAGCAGCACGAGTGGCTGAATGGCTGGCTTGAACTGTGGGGCGCATGGGTTTATTCAGGTCGTCTGGAAAAGCGCATGAGCAGCGTAATAGCGAAGTTCATGGAGAGCGTAGAGCCGGGAAGAGTTATGACAAGGCCAATGTGTAATGATGATGATGGAATGTTGATTTCTCAGGTCGTCGATTCCGTCATGTGCATTGACAAGAAAGCCTTTGGCATCCTCCTCAGCTACTACGCTCATGGTTCATCTAAGCGAGCAATTGCATCCTACTATCACGCGACTGCAAAGCCACGCAAGATGTGTGGACGTGGTGGCGAGGGATGGAGAAAACCTTCACTGGCAACCTGTAGAAACGAAATTGACGACATCCTGAAAGCGTCGTTATTTGTTTTGTACCAGCCAATGCAAAATGCTTTCAAAATGCGTAAACGTGTTGATAAAGTTAAGCATGTTGCTGTTAAAAGCCTTGACATGCAATTATCCATTTAGCCATAATTAGAAGGTAAGCTGCCGTTAGTGACTCTTAAGTTGCAACGGTGGCTTTTTTGTTTGCACAACAGGTAAGAGCATTGAACCCGCAGACCTCGCGGAATTGGTGAAAGGTGCCGCGCAGTGCTCTTATCGTTGTGGTGAAGCTCAATGGCGAGCTAGCAGATAGGCGACAGTGAAAATACTAGTCATGTAGCTGACCGCCGCGCGTACTGCAATCGGCAGCGCACCGATGGAAGCCGGTTCGATTCCGGCCGCCACAACCCAAACTGAGCCGTAGCCACTGGCTATCCTGAATTCATCAGTGATAGTTACGCTGCGGCCTTCTACACATGACCTTCGTGAAAGCGGGTGGCATGAGGTTGCGCTAACAACCTCCTGCCGTTTTGCCCGTGCATATCGGTCACGAACAAATCTGATTACTAAACACAGTAGCCTGGATTTGTTCTATCAGTAATCGACCTTATTCCTAATTAAATAGAGCAAATCCCCTTATTGGGGGTAAGACATGAAGATGCCAGAAAAACATGACCTGTTAGCCGCCATTCTCGCGGCAAAGGAACAAGGCATCGGGGCAATCCTTGCGTTTGCAATGGCGTACCTTCGCGGCAGATATAATGGCGGTGCGTTTACAAAAACAGTAATCGACGCAACGATGTGCGCCATTATCGCCTGGTTCATTCGTGACCTTCTCGACTTCGCCGGACTAAGTAGCAATCTCGCTTATATAACGAGCGTGTTCATCGGCTACATCGGTACTGACTCGATTGGTTCGCTTATCAAACGCTTCGCTGCTAAAAAAGCCGGAGTAGAAGATGGTGGAAATCAATAATCAACGTAAGGCGTTCCTCGATATGCTGGCGTGGTCAGAGGGGACTGATAACGGACGTCAGAAAACCAGAAATCATGGTTATGACGTCATTGTTGGCGGAGAGCTATTCACTGATTACTCCGATCACCCTCGCAAACTTGTCACGCTAAACCCCAAACTCAAATCAACAGCAGCCGGACGTTACCAGCTTCTTTCCCGTTGGTGGGATGCCTATCGTAAGCAGCTTGGCCTGAAAGATTTCTCCCCCAAAAGTCAGGACGCTGTGGCATTGCAGCAGATTAAAGAGCGTGGCGCTTTACCGATGATTGATCGCGGTGATATCCGTCAGGCAATTGACCGTTGCAGCAATATCTGGGCTTCACTGCCGGGCGCTGGTTATGGTCAGTTCGAGCATAAGGCTGACAGCCTGATTGCAAAATTCAAAGAGGCTGGCGGAACGGTCAGAGAGATTGAGGTATGAGCAGAGTCACCGCGATTATTTCCGCTCTGGTTATCTGCATCATCGTTTGCCTGTCATGGGCTGTTAATCATTACCGTGATAACGCCATCGCCTATAAAGAGCAGCGCGATAAGGCCACATCCACAATCGCTGACATGCAGAAGCGTCAACGTGATGCTGATGCACTCGATGCTAAATACACGAAGGAGTTAGCTGATGCGAAAGCTGAAAATGATGCTCTTCGGCGCAAGCTTGATAATGGTGGTCGGGTGCTCGTCAAAGGAAAATGCCCTGTGCCATCCTCAGCCGAAACCTCCGGCGCCTCCGGCATGGGCAATGATGCCACCGTCGAACTCTCTCCAGTTGCTGGACGAAACGTTCTCGGTATCCGGGACGGAATTATCCGCGACCAAACAGCATTGAGAACGCTTCAGGAATACATCAGGACGCAATGCCTTCGATGATAGCGATAATTTTACTCATCATCCTTCACATCTGGCTCTGTAGACAGGGTGGTGATCACTTCTGGAGTAAATCCAGATTAAACATCTCATTGCTGATGCTTGATATTGAGCATCTGGCGCGCAGTAAGGGGCTGCGTTGAGATAAGAGCCAGTTCATTACAAATACCAGGATTTAGCCTCGCATTCGCGGGGCTTTTTATATCTGAATTTCACAGCGCATCTCACGCGCATATTAACGAGAGCCTTTCAGTAAGCGAGCCTGAGAAATGCCGTTATAGGTGGCGACCTCTCTCGGGCGGCTTTTCTGTGAGACAGGCTCACTTTCTAAAAGGTAAACGCTATGAATAACTTTGTTGAAATTACCTCAAGAATTGGTCGCATGTACCAAGATTTTCTTATAAGTGGAAAGGGGTCTGGCGACATCATAGAGGAAATTGACAAGCTAAGTGCAGAGCTGAGAAGGAATGGGTGTGTTAATTCTATCTTTTTTGAAACGTTGCTAAAGCAAGGCTTCATGTTTGACATGATTAATTACAACAAAGTCGCACCCAGTGCTTCGCAAAAATCATATGTGTACGTTCTGCATGCTGAAGATAGTGGGCTAACAAAAATAGGGTTTAGTCGCAGGGTTAATAAACGAATTTCAGAGATATCTCGCATGAGTGGTGGGAAGCTAAATCTAATTGCAAAGATTCCGGCCGATAGAGAGCTTGAAACCAAATTGCACCAAAAATATTACAACTATAGGTCGCACGGGGAGTGGTTTAGCCTCAATCGTTGTCATTTGAAAGAGCTAAAAGAAATGCCTGGTAACGAACTGAAATAATCCCCGGACTCACCAATTAACGGCAGTACAGCGAAACAACCCAAGCCAGAAAGTGGGGAAATAACACTGGCAGCCACTGAAAGATGAACCTCCTGCCTTATGGCAAAAAAGATTCTTTGTGGTGGCGGACTGATGGAAAGACATCCTAATTTCAGCCAAACATTGAAGGAGTTGTTATGTCAGCAGAAGGTTTCAATAACCCATCAAAATTCCGGGATGAGTGGGATAGCAGCGTAAAGAGTAAGTGATGCCATCACAAAAGCCATTCCCTACAGAGTGGCTTTGATAATGGCTTATACCCTACACGGGATAACTTAACTGATATCCCTTTTAACGGATAAACGGAGCCAACAATGGCAGAGATTATTCCCATGACTGAAGAACAGAAATTCCAGTTAGAGATTTACAAACTGGTCATGAACCAGAACGCAGCCGCAGAAGAAGCATTTCAGTTCATTGGCACTGACGAACTGAAGCTTGAGCTATTCAAAATTCACTTCCAGTCAGGCGGCGCTAATTCGGATATCACGACCCGCACTATCGAAGCGGTGCGTAAATCGAAGGAAGCGTTAGACCTGTTCACTACAGGAGCATGATGCTCAACCTGAAATAACAACTAAGTGAGATGAATATGGCAGCACCAAAGGGCAACCGATTTTGGGAGGCCCGCAGTAGTCATGGGCGAAACCCTAAATTCGAATCGCCTGAGGCGCTGTGGGCTGCTTGTTGTGAATACTTCGAGTGGGCTGATGATAACCCGCTATGGGAGGGTAAGGTATTTTCATATCAGGGAGAAATAATTAAGGCTAATGTCCCTAAGATGCGAGCCATGACTATTTCAGGATTGTGTACCTTCCTTGATATCACCAGGCAAACATGGGGAACCTTCCGGTCAATGGAAGGTTTTTCTGACGTCACATCACGAGCGGAAGACATCATCTACGACCAGAAATTCTCTGGCGCAGCCGCTGACCTTCTCAACGCTAACATCATCGCCCGTGATTTGGGCCTCAAAGAGCAGTCGCAAGTTGAAGACGTGACACCTGATAAGGGAGATCGCGATAAGCGGCGCTCTCGTATCAAGGAGCTATTCAACCGTGGAACTGGACGCGATTCTTGATAACCTGAGCGACGAAGAGCAAATCGAGTTGCTCGAGCTACTCGAAGAAGAAGAGAACTACCGGAACACACACCTGCTATATGAATTTACGCCATACAGCAAACAGCGTGAGTTCATCGACGCCGGGCATGACTATCCAGAGCGATGTTTTATGGCTGGTAACCAGCTTGGTAAGTCATTTACTGGTGCTGCTGAAGTCGCGTTTCACCTTACCGGGCGTTATCCGGGAACAAAAGGATATCCGGCTGATGGTAAATATGGTGGGGAGTGGAAAGGTAAGCGTTTCTATGAGCCTGTTGTCTTCTGGATTGGTGGCGAGACAAACGAGACTGTAACCAAAACGACTCAACGCATCCTGTGCGGTCGTATCGAAGAGAATGATGAGCCTGGCTACGGTTCCATACCGAAAGAAGACATCATTAGCTGGAAGAAGTCTCCTTTCTTTCCGAACCTTGTTGATCATCTTCTGGTTAAGCATCACACGGCTGATGGCGTTGAAGATGGCATTTCAATCTGCTACTTCAAGCCATACTCGCAAGGCCGTGCTCGCTGGCAGGGTGACACAATCCACGGCGTGTGGTTTGACGAAGAGCCACCATACAGCATTTATGGCGAAGGTCTTACCCGTACCAACAAATACGGGCAATTCTCAATTCTGACATTTACCCCGCTGATGGGGATGTCTGACGTTGTTACCAAGTTCCTGAAGAATCCCAGCAAGTCGCAGAAAGTGGTCAACATGACCATCTATGACGCTGAGCACTACACCGACGAGAAGTAAGTTCATATCATCGCTTACTATAATGAGCATGAGAGTGAGGCGCGTTCTCGCGGTATTCCTACGATGTGTAGTGGTCTAATATTCCTTATAACGGATGAGAAGATTAAGTGTCTGCCGTTCGT